>JAESTG010000379.1 GCA_016763715.1 Flavobacteriaceae bacterium | reverse complement strand
TTTTCAAAGAAATACTGTGCGGAATGTCAGAAGGAGATTTAGTGATTCCAGAATCTTTGAATGAGGCAATCTGTTATTTGATTCCCAATAAAAGTCATTTGGAATTAGAAGACTACGGAATGATCTATCGCTTGGCCGAATCTGGACAGAAACCAAAACTACATATCGTAGCGCAATCTAAAGAGTTAGGAACAGTTCCTACCTTCAATACTATAGCCGAAATAAAAGGAAGTGAAAAACCTGAAGAATATGTCATCCTTTCAGCTCATTTCGATTCGTGGGATGGTGGTACTGGAGCAACAGATAATGGTACAGGAACTCTAGTTATGATGGAAGCCATGCGAATTTTAAAGAAATACTATCCAAATCCAAAGCGTACCATACTTGTGGGACATTGGGGTAGTGAAGAACAAGGTTTAAATGGTTCTCGCGCTTTCGTAGAAGATCATCCCGAGATTGTTGCTAAGGTACAGGCATCTTTCAATCAAGACAATGGAACAGGTCGTGTTGTTCGTCTTTCTGGTGGAGGTTTTTTACATGCTTACGATTACCTTAGTCGTTGGCTCAATGCAGTTCCAAATGAAATCACAGATGAAATAGAAACTACATTCCCAGGGGCTCCAGCAAGAGGAGGGTCAGATTATGCGTCTTTTCAAGCTGCAGGAGCACCAGCTTTTAGTTTGAGTTCTCTTAACTGGTCTTATTGGAATTATACATGGCACACTAATAGAGATACGTACGACAAAATCATATTTGACGATGTACGTAACAACGTAATTCTAACAGCTATCCTTGCATATATGGCTAGTGAAGACCCAGAAACTACATCTAGAGTTAAAAGTGTCCTACCAGTTAACAGTCGGACTGGTAAACAACGTGAATGGCCTATCCCTCGCTCTCCCACGAGAAAAGGAGGTTTGGACTAAAATTGTCTTTATCATTTAAAAAAAGCGTCAATTAATATTAATTGACGCTTTTTTTATTGCTCCTAACTATCTTCATTGTACACCTACCACTAATATATCAACATGGTCAAAGTAAGTTTTAATGAAACCACAAGTTGGTCTGGGTTAAACCAAGCAAATGCCAATGAGACTAGTTTTGAACTATAAACTAGTGTAAGCGCACTAACTGTATATATACTGACTCTTAAAAGCATCATTTAATCTATTTTATAATGAAAAATACATAGGGGACTACTCTCGTAATTCTTCCATGTCATTTACTAACCCTTCTAACTTTCTAAAAACACTTCCATATACCAGATTCACATCCCATCTATAAATTTTCTCACCGAAAATTACCATCAATACCATAATAACAAATACAATGACAATAGCTACAACAGGAATTCCAAAAAGCAAAGAAATCTCTGGGTGATTGGATAGTATTTGACCCGTTATTTCACCATTTTTAAGAGCATACCAAATAGGTGCCATAGAAGCAAGAAATACAAGCGGATAGAAAAATCGCATGGTGCTTACATTCTTCGACATTATATTCTTAATCCAGTTATTCATAGCATTAAGATATTCGTAGCTGCTTTGACTATAATCCAGTTCATTTAAAGAACGCCCTTGTTTTTTCGCTTTCACAAATACAACCATTAATAACATAAATATAAGCAGTCCAGCAAATGGAACATCCAGTAACATATAAATGCCTAGTATGACCACTGCCATTATTACAATGGCATATAAGTTAATCTTAAACATCCTTTTTAACTTATCGGTAATAATTTTTGATTTTTGATTGTATAGATTGTTCAGTTTTGGTGCTACCAAGGCATCATTTTCCAAAAAACCTTCTTTCCATATCGATTCAATTGATTTTTCCATCTAGTAATTTTTTAAGTCGTTCTTTAATTCTTTTAATCCGAACCCCAATATTATTTGGGTTGGTTCCCATCACTTCAGCTATTTCTTGATACGTCTTCTCTTCCAAATACAATAAAATAACCCCTCTGTCTACTTCAGACAATTGTTTAATAGCTTTGTAGAGTTCATTTAAGGATTCATTTGCAAAGGCGTGACTATCTTCTGTAACCTCGTCAGGCACATAGTCGGAAACAAAATGGTGACCATTGTTCTTCTTTTTCTTCAACAAGGTGAGACATACATTTAATGTAATACGGTATACCCATGTAGACCACTTAGATTGCTCCTTGAAATTGTCTTTGCTTCTCCATATTTGCAGACAAACCTCTTGATAGTAATCTTCAAAATCCTCTTGCGTACTTGTATAAGCTCGGCATATCTTAACAATAATACCTGCAAAAGGAAAAATGGATGCTTTATAAAAATCGCTACTCACGCTAGTTGTTTCTTGATTAGTGGACTCAAATGGGTTTTATTACACCCTCTATTCATTTTTTTTATTTTATTCTGAATAAAGCATACAATAACCACTCATCATTAAGCATCAAAAAGCGATATATACTTTCAGAATACGCTTCAAATGAAATGAGACATCAAAGAAAACTTCCGAAGAAAAAAGATGCTATAGACTACTTATTTCTAATAGGCAATCTAATCTGCGATGGGTACTCCATAGAATGGTGCACTTTATTATGAGCTACAACTGCTTCAGATTCATCGTAATTGGTGCCTCCTGTATTCAAATTTCTAGCAAACCTCGGGAAGTTACTACTTGAAATCTCAATACGAATGCGATGTCCTGGCATAAAATAGTTACTAGTAGACATAGGAGTAAGATCTACCTTGTACACCTTTCCCTTCTCCATAAACACTTCTTTGTCATACCCTTCTCTGTAGCGAACTCGCTGGATAGTTTCATCTAGATTATAAGCCTTCCCATCGGGGTATACATCAATTAGTTTAATAGTAAAGTCGGTATCTTTTGCATCTGAAGACACATATAGCGTAGACTCAATAAAGCCACTTATCTCGACCCCTTCCTCCAAAACATCACTCGTATATACTAAAATATCATTTCGGGTTTCCATTTTTTGTTGATCGAAGGAGCCTCCCTCAATGGCATTTCCTGTACAACACACATTTCCTCCCAACGATGGAACTGGATTCATTGGATCGTATGTAAATGAATCTGGATTATCTTTCTTGGACCTTTTTAATGAAAGAGATCCATCTCCCATAAAGCTTTCGTCATTTCCACCAGCATTTCCTCCGCTATTCAAGTAATAGGTAGTCATTTTGGTATCTGCAGGTGGCCAAACATCAGAAGACTGCCATGTATTGCTTCCCATGGTAAAATATTGTACCCTAGGTGTTTTCTCCTTAAAATCATTGTCAGCACCTCTTAGCCAAAGATCAAACCAACCGTAGATTTGTTCGTCATAATTTAAACGAGCATCACCCACACTTCGCTCTCCAACAATAGTGTTTTCCGTAGCTCTAGTATATCTACAATGCAATGTAGGGGCAATCACCAAATATTGATTATCTCTAATTTCTTTACTTGAAGCATTCGCTCTCACATGATTAAATAGTGCCAAATTTGGACTAATAGAAACGTCATACCAAGAAGTAAACCAAAAGCTAGGCACTCCAAAGTCCATATCATCATGATAAAGTCCTCCTGTGAACCAATCTGGGTGATTGGGTGTGCGACGTACCATTTTATCAAATATCTCCCGTTTTCCATTGATGTTCTGTACAATGTCGGAAATTGGTAAATGCCCCAAAGCACTGGCCATATCAATAGGTGGATTTTCTGGTGCTAAATCATAAAATCTAGAAATTCGAATAAGGTCTTCCTGAGTAGCTCCAGCAGGTATTCTAGGTTTAAATTTATCATGTTCTACGCTATAAAGCCAGGAAAAGAATAACAATTGCTCTACGCCTCCTCGATACCAATTTCCTTGCTCATAATAGTCTCCAACACGTCCTACACCAGCACCATAACCTTGTGGTACCATAGCCGCATGTGATGGATGATCTAATGCCGCTACAGCCATTTGCCACTCTGCAGTGGAAGAACATCCGTAGGTTCCAATTTTCCCATTAGACCAAGGTTGATTCTTCATCCATGTAAAAGCATCATAGCCATCGGTTAATGGAACCCCAAGGATATCCCATTCACCTTCAGAAAAATAACGCCCTCTTTCATTCTGAACAACATAGGCATATCCACGTTTTACCGCTTCATAAGCTCTTTCAGCCGTTCTGGTTCTCTCTTCTCCATCTCCCCACGAATTGAAATTATAAGGTGTTCTTGAAAAAATAATAGGTACTTTTCCAGAGAATTTAGGTCTGTAAATATCGGTTGCAAGGCGCACCCCATCTCGCATAGGCATCATCACTTTTTGATCAATAATTGCAATCTCTCTTAGCTTGTCAAGGATGTTTTCCTGAGCGAAGCTGTTACATTGAACAAAAAATAAAAAAGCTATAAAAATCTTAGGGAATAATTGATACTTCATGGGTACGGTAAGTTGGTTAAATTTAAAGATTTAAAGTTAAAAAAAAATCTGTATTATTGACAGACCGACCTAAAATACTTTCATGGCTATAGATGAAGCCATACTCCCACCGAAGGGGTGACAACCTCTCTTTCAAAAAGGAAGGCAATCTAAAGCCCATGTGCAAAGTTTTAGTATCTTAGTTTTTCCAAAAAAATAATGGTAGACTTAAAGTATTATCCCCGTGCTTCTTAGACGTTTTAACACTGAAAATAACATTTATGGGACTCATTCCAAATTTTGAATATGACATTTTTATTAGTTACGCCCATAAAGACAATACTACCGTTGCTGAAGAGAAAGAAGGATGGGTTCGCCGATTTTATATAGACCTCAAGGATAAATTAATTCGCAGTACGGGACGATCCGATATTACTATCTGGTGGGATGATAAAAAACTAGATGGTAACACCTATTTCGATCAAACCATTAAAAAAGGGCTAGATAAGGCAGCCATCATCATTTGCCTCCACTCACCTAGTTATATTCAATCTGAATGGTGCGAAAAGGAACTAAATCACTTTTGTGATAGCGCCGAAAGTGATGGTATTGGATTGATGGTTGGCGACAATTCACGAGTGGTACACGTACTTCTGTATAATTTAGATCGTGAAGACTGGCCCGATGCCTTTTCTGGACGTACGGGGCTTGATTTTTTTGATTCACCCGATGAAGATTTAGAAGGGGATCCGTTAGCGACTCACTCGGAAGAATTTCAAGATAAAATGAAAGGGCTTCGAAATGTAATTTTGAAGCTAATAAAAGGGTTTAACAAGCTAGAAACCAACAATACAGAAACTGTAAACAAACATGCGACGGAAGATACAGGCAAAATAACTGTTTTCGTTGGCAATACACCCGATTCTCTTGGTGACCGGCCAAAACGCATCATTTCAGAATTAGAAAAAAAAGGATTCAATGTTATTTCCAATATTCCGCTCAACAACACAGAAACGCACTACAAACAAGTAAAGTCAGTACTTGAAAAAGCACAATTATCCATTCATTTTTTAGATCAATACCCTGGTAGATCTATTGATGAAGGAGAAACCCATAATTGGTTCCGAAAAAAGGAAGTAGAAATGGCTCTTGAATCGGACGCTACACAATTCATTTGGACTGCTGCCGATTTCGAATTCTCTTCCATTGAAGAAGACGAGTACCGTAAATTTCTTGAAAATCTGGAAGATGGCACTGCCGTAAAAAAACCATATGAGTTTGTTAGAAGTGTAAAAGGAAATATCATCAAGGATGTGATAGGTCATGCAGATCAAGTAAAAACGGAACAGGAGGTGTCGGCTATTAAGAGTGGTCCTATTAATGTTTTATTGGACAACCATCGTAATGATAGAGATTTTGCATTCGAGCTCAACAATACACTAAGCGAGCATAATATCAATTTTTTCCTTACTCCTATGGAGGATGATCCTAAAAACAATAATGAGAAACTCAGGAACTACATCCGTAAGTCCAAGAAGTTTGTCTTTTTGTTTGGAGAAGTGGAAAATGAGTGGCTTAATGCACGCTTAATCACTGCTTTAAAAATTCTTTTGGACTACGGGCATTCAGCTAAAAACATGATTGTATATATGACTCCTCCAAAAAAAGAGTCTAACACTATCAAAATTAAAGAGCAGGGGATTCCAATTCAAGTCATTAATCACAGTGAGGACTCTATGGGACAGGAAGAAAGAATTAAAGAATTAATTAAAGGCTTAAAATCTGAAACAAATGGATAGTAATAACAAGACCAATCCATATGTTGGTTTAAGGCCATTTAATATACACGAGAGCCTACTTTTCTTTGGGCGTGATGATCAAACATTAGAGTTGTTACAGCGATTGCATGAGCACTCCTTTGTTGCAGTAGTTGGCAGTTCTGGCAGCGGTAAGTCTTCACTGTTACGAGCTGGTCTTATTCCCGCTCTTAGTGGTGGTTTTTTGGTGAATAATAGTGATAAGTGGAAAATTGCTATTATGAAACCGGGGCAACATCCAATGTTCAATTTGGCCGAAGCGATTTTATTTCAATTAGAATTAAAGTCAGGTTCAAAAGCAGTTTTGGATTTAGTTCAAAAAATTGAAGAATACGGCTCAATTGCTATTACTAACCTTATAGAAACTGCCAGAAAAAAACAACAATTTAATTTCTTTCTATTAATTGATCAGTTTGAGGAACTCTTTAGGTTTTCTATGAAATCTAGTGATGTTACTAAGAAGGATGAAGCCATAGACTTTGTAAATGTTTTTTTAGAACTTTCAGAACAAAAATCGGTTCCATTTTATACTGTATTGACCATGCGATCTGATTTTATTGGTGACTGTTCGCTGTTTCATGGATTACCAGAAGCAATGAATAAGAGTCAATACCTCGTGCCAAGGCTAAACAGACAACAGCTAAAAAAAGTAATAGAAGGACCTGCTAAATTGTTTGGAGGACAGTTTGAAACATCTCTAACTTCTCGTTTACTAAATCATATAGGTAAAGTCACAGATGAATTACCTGTACTACAACATGCACTAATGCGAATGTGGGATTACGAGTTTAACAAAGATCGTGGTGGTACACTAGATCTTACTGATTATAAAAACATTGGCGGTATTAATCAAGCTTTGTCAAGACACGCAGACGAAGCCCTCAATGAACTGAGTAAAAAAGAAAAAAAAATTGCAAAAAACCTTTTTAAAGGTCTTACAGCCATTGATGATCATGGTAGAAAAATAAGACGACCAGCTCTATTAAGTGAATTGGCAACAATCACAGGAACAGATACCACAAAACTTTTAAATATTATACAACATTTTGTGACGGATCAACGGTCTTTCCTTATGGTTCAAAAGGCAGCCGACCTAAACGACAAACTTATTGATATCTCACATGAAAGTTTAATACGACAGTGGAGTTTACTAGGGG
>JAESTG010000378.1 GCA_016763715.1 Flavobacteriaceae bacterium | reverse complement strand
GAAAGAACTGCAAATCATACAGATATATGGAAACTTGGCTTGGGTTATGAAATGCCATGCCGTCCTGTAGATGGAATGAAACCCGAGGTGGTTGCTAAAGAGTTTGATGAAGCAATTACTAGAGCACGTAGCGGTGGAGGCCCTACTTTCTTGGAAATACGAACCTATCGTTACCGAGGACTTTCTATGAGTGACGCACAGCACTACCGTACCAAAGAAGAGGTGGCAAAAATGAAAGATGAAGATCCTATTGACCATGTTTTAGACACTATCTACAAAAAGAAATATGCAACAAAGGCACAGATTTCGGCTATCGATAAACGAGTGAAAGATTTGGTCTTGGAATGTGAAAAATTTGCAGAAGAATCACCGTACCCAGATAAGAACGTCATGTACGATGCTGTTTACGAACAAGAAGATTATCCATTTTTATCTCATAAACTATAAGCTATGGCAGAAGTGATTAATATGCCTCGTTTGAGTGATACCATGGAAGAAGGAACTGTCGCTAGCTGGCTCAAGAAGGTAGGCGATAAGGTGGCCGAAGGCGATATATTGGCTGAAATCGAAACAGATAAGGCAACTATGGAGTTTGAGTCGTTTTACGAAGGGACTTTGTTGCATATTGGTATTGCTGAAGGCGAGACAGCTAATGTGGATACTTTGTTAGCAATCATTGGAGAACCCGGAGAGGATATTTCAGAATTATTGAAAAGAGATATGGAGTCTGAAGCAAAAGAAGAAAAAATGCATCCAAGTGAAGGAGGTTCTAAGACGACTAAAATAAGTACTGAAAGCACTAGCATATCTATTCCAGAGGGTGTAGAAGTGATTAATATGCCTCGTTTAAGTGATACGATGGAAGAAGGAACTGTTGCTTCTTGGTTGAAAAAGGAAGGAGATATTGTTGAAGAAGGTGATATTTTAGCTGAAATAGAAACGGATAAGGCTACAATGGAGTTTGAGTCCTTCTACAGCGGAACCTTATTAAAGATTGGTATTGCTGAAGGTGAAACGGCTAAGGTTGATACTCTTTTAGCAATCATAGGACCTGCTGGAACCGATGTTTCAGGAATTATCAATGCCCCTAAAGCAGCCACAGCGGTTACTTCCGAAGAGAAAAAATCCGCACCCGTTGTAAAAACACCACCGCCAGCCCTGAAAGCTGTGGTGGTAAAAAATACAGCCACAAAAAATGGCCGTATTTTTATATCTCCTTTGGCTAAGAAGTTGGCTGAAGAAAAGGGGATTTCCTTGAGTCTTGTCCAAGGTAGCGGTGAGAATGGTCGGATTGTCAAAAGAGATATCGAAAATTATCAACCTTCAGCAGGGGGTGCAACGGCTATGGCCTACGTACCTGTGGGAGAAGAAAGTTTTGAAGAAATTAATAATTCGCAGATGCGTAAAACCATAGCGAAACGTTTGGGCGAATCTAAGTTTACTGCGCCTCATTATTACCTAACGGTAGAATTAGATATGGATGGCGCAATGGCATCTCGTGCAGCAATCAATAGTACACCAGATGTGAAGATATCGTACAATGACATGATTGTTAAAGCCTGTGCTATGGCTTTAAGAAAGCATCCAAGGGTGAATACACAATGGACGGATAAAGCAACCTTAATTGCGAAGCATATTCATATTGGTGTGGCAGTAGCAGTAGATGATGGATTGATGGTTCCTGTACTTAGATTTGCCGATCAAATGACCTTTTCTCAAATTGGAGCAAGTGTTAGAGATTTGGCGGGAAAAGCAAGAAATAAGAAACTTACGCCAGACGAAATGCAGGGAAGTACTTTCACGGTTTCAAATCTAGGAATGTTTGGTATCAAGGAGTTTACTTCTATTATCAATCAACCTAATTCTGCTATTTTATCAGTGGGTGCTATTGTGCAAAAACCAGTAGTGAAAAACGGTGCAATCGCTGTTGGAAACACCATGACGGTAACTTTAGCATGTGATCATCGTACGGTAGATGGCGTGACAGGTGCTGCATTTTTACAAACCTTGAGAAATTATATAGAACATCCAGTCACTATGTTTGTATAGGGACGGCGTTTTAGCAAAAATAGAAATCCCGCTACTTTTGAAAAGAGAGAGCGGGATTTTGTATATTTAAAGAACTACGACGGTATGAAGAAAAACGTAATTATCACAGGGACAAGTAGAGGAATTGGATACGAGTTGGTGGCCTTGTTTGCCAATGCTGGTCACAATGTATTGGCACTTTCGCGTAATGAGGTGCCAGTTTCTGGAATGGGCAATACTAATTGTCATTGTTTCCCCTGCGACATAACCGATCCTAGGGATATAAAGAAAGTCCCTTTGTTTTTGAAAGATAACTGGAAGCATGTGGATGTGTTGATTAATAACTCTGGTTATTTGGTGAACAAACCATTTGCGAAACTCACTTCTGAAGATTTTATGCAATCCTATAATGTGAACGTATTTGGTGCCGCCGCTTTAACTCAAGCTGTTCTTCCTTTTATGAAAAAAGATGGACATGTAGTCAACATTAGTAGTATGGGAGGGATTCAAGGGAGTGTGAAATTTTCAGGTTTAGCTGCTTATAGCAGTAGCAAGGGAGCTATTATAACACTTACTGAATTACTTGCTGAAGAATATAAAGAAACAGGCCCTTCGTTTAATGTATTGGCATTGGGAGCGGTCCAAACCGAAATGTTGGAAGAGGCGTTTCCAGGTTATAAAGCTTCCATGACTGCTGAAAAAATGGCTCAATATATTATGGATTTTTCGTTGAGCGGTCAGCAATATTATAACGGTAAAATTATGGAAGTTTCTAGTTCGACACCCTAACGATGTTATCAATTTGAAATAGTGAACGAAGTTCTTTTAAAATACATACCACAGGCTTCCGTTACAACGGCGTTACACCTCATCCAAACAAATGAGGTGCATCTTAAAATAGTAAATGAGCGAGTTACCCGTCATGGTGACTACCGTAAAATGCCTAATGGACAACATCAAATAACGGTAAATGCCAATTTGAACCCATATCGGTTTCTAGTTACTTTGGTTCATGAAATAGCCCATTTAAAGGCGTTTACACAATATGGAAGGTATATAAAACCACATGGGAAGGAGTGGAAACTTACCTTTCAGCAATTGATGTTACCTTTTTTACGGCCTGAAGTTTTTCCGAATCAATTGTTACCTTTATTGGCGCTACATTTTAAAAACCCGAAAGCGAGTAGCGATACTGATGCGCAACTATCTTTGGCATTGAAGGAATTTGACCCACCCAATGATAAAAATTATATCTTTGAAATACCTTTTGGAGGTACCTTTAGATTGTACAATGGAAAGATTTTTCAACGAGGAAATAAGCGCATAAAACGTTATGAATGTTTGGAGGTTTCCACGGGTAGAATGTATTTGTTCAATCCGAACGCTGAGGTTGAATTTTTGAAATAATGATGAATATAATACTAAACGCCAGAACGTAATTAGGAAGCTCAATCGTTTCATTAAAAAAGTCTTGTTTTTAGATATAAATACAATTAAATCTTGAATAAAAATTACCATGCAGTAATTATGGCTGGCGGAATTGGTTCCCGTTTCTGGCCAGTTAGCACTACCCAATTGCCAAAACAGTTTCATGATAT
>JAESTG010000377.1 GCA_016763715.1 Flavobacteriaceae bacterium | reverse complement strand
TATTTATTTGGGTCATGTATCGTTTGGACCTACAGATGTGCCGCGATGGAAATGGCAACAGTTTCCAACCGCAACCTATGAGGAATATCAATATTTGAAAAGAAATATGCCTGATATAGAAGCTATTTCATATACATTGAATGTAAGCAATGAAACGGTTAAATATGAAGATAAAAGCGTTGATAATGTCGGGATTGGAGCTATTACGCATGAGTATTACGATATTGAAGATTTAAAAATAATTGAAGGGCGATTTTTTAACGAGTTGGAATCTAATAATGGGAATGCTGTTATTGTTTTAGGTTACGAAGTTGCAAGTTCTTTGTTCTCTTCCGCAAAGGTAGCTTTAGGGAAAAAGGTGCGTCTCTATGGAAGGAAATTTACGGTAATTGGAGTTTTAAAGAAAGAAGGTATGGCCTTGGGCGATTCTAAGGATACTACGGTATTTGTTCCTGTAAATATGGTTCGTAAAATTTTAGGAGCTAATAATAAGAATCTTTTTCCATTCATTATTATCAAACCTGAAAAGAATTTAGATAATGATGAATTTATTGCCATTCTCAGTCAAAAGATGCGTGTGTATCGAGGCTTAAAATCTGGAGAAACTGACACTTTTTTCGTGAATCAGCTAAAAGGGTTTACTGATGCCATTGACAATATTACGGGAACAATGAATAGTATTGGCTTTGTGATTAGTGGATTCTCATTATTGGTTGGTGGTTTTGGTATTGCAAATATTATGTTTGTTAGTGTGAAGGAGCGAACCAATCTTATTGGAATTCAAAAATCTTTAGGAGCAAAAAATAGATTTATCTTATTACAATTTTTGTTTGAAGCTATGATTCTCGCCGTAATTGGAGGTTTGATAGGCCTTTTCTTTGTGTATATTGGCTCATTGATTGCCTCTCAGTTTACGGGTGATTTTCAGTTTATATTATCCCCTTTCAATATGCTAGTTGGAACAGGGATCTCTGCCTTTATTGGGTTGGTTGCAGGAATTGTCCCTGCTTTTTCAGCATCAAGATTGAATCCCGTAGATGCCATCCGGACTGGATTCTAAAGCGTTAAAATTACACTAGTTTTGTTTATAAGATAGTGGAGACTCTTTGATTTACCCATTCTAAAAATATTTCATCTTTAGCTGTAAATGCATTTGAAGTATGTGAGTCAATATCAATTTGTCCAATATTCTTTCCATTCATAAATAGAGGGACCACAATCTCTGCCTTTACGTATATGCTACAGGCAATATAATTGTTTTGAGCTTTGACATCTGCCACAACAAAGTTGGTATTGCTCTCTGCTACTTGCCCACATATTCCTTTTCCGAAGGGAATCACCGTATGGTCTGTAGGTTCTCCTGCAAACGCCTTTAAATGTAATGTTCGTTCAGCATGATTCGCAAAGTAAAAACCAACCCAGTTATAGGTGATTAACGAACTTTGAAGTAATTCACAGATAGTGGTTAGCTTTTCGTTAGTAGATAATTGAGACGATTCAAGGATGTCTTCAATTTTAGGCTTTAATGCGTCAAATATCACTTCTATTATTTTTAGGTAAATGTATTTGAAAAACGTTTTAATTCCCAAGATCTATTTCTATATTTTTGTTAAAAATAGATTCATCATTGAAGGCGCTTTTTTACAAGTATAAATTGGTTATTCGTTTTGTAGTTCTCTTTTTGGGAACTTACTTATTGTTGACTGTTTTGTATATGCTTTATTTGCAATTATCCAAGGGAGGGAGCTATCCTCCAGATTATATTACCCATTTAGTTGCTAAACAAAGTAGCGCCCTCATCAATAGTTTTGGGTTCGATGCTAACGTTTTGCCACATGAGGCGCAGCCTACGATGAAGTTGTTCGTTGAAGGACAATATTTGGCTCGAATTATTGAAGGGTGTAATGCTATTAGCATCATTATTTTGTTTGTCGCTTTTGTTACTGCTTTTGCGCAGCGTTTTAGGAAGACTTTGTTTTTTATTTTGGCAGGGGCTGCTATTATTTACACTATTAATATTTTACGCATTGCGGTTTTGGCTATAGCTTTGTACCGTTATCCAGATTATGAGCATATGCTGCATGGAGTAATATTTCCTGGCATTATTTACGGAGGCGTCTTTTTATTATGGATGCTATGGGTCCGTATTGTTTCGAAAGGAAGGGAGGTCGCAATTGACTAGATTGCTTAAAATACTCCTGACAACATTACTCTTTGGGCTTCTTATTGTGATTAGAATCTTTGAAGGAGAGTTGTTTTATGATCCACTTATTTCATTCTTTAAATTAGACCATAGCACAGAACAACTTCCGCAGTTTGACGATATAAAATTGGTTGGTTTTGTTGCGCTTCGATTTTTAATGACAACTGTAATTTCGTTAGGTGTGTTGTGGGTTCTTTTCAGAAAGAAAGACATTATAAAATTGGCAGGGTTCTTATATATAGTTCTTTTCGTAGTGTTACTCGTAGTATTTATATTTTTAATACAATCATCAGAATCTGGTGGACATTTGACACTATTTTACGTACGTCGATTCCTAATTCAGCCTATATTTTTATTGCTGTTAATCCCAGCTTTTTATTTCCAGAAAAAAACTTAGAGCCGTATCTTTGTAAGATAAATTTTAGAAAAATGAAAAAGTATCTTTTAGTCACTACTGCTCTTGGAATGATTTTGATGACTTCCTGCGGAAATGATTCCAAAAAAAATCAAAATGAACCTGAAGTTGAAATTGTTTCAGCAGAAAAAGTGACACACACTTCAGCGACAACTACGGTGACTTTTAAGAACCCTAAAGTAGCTTCGGTTTATCAAAGTTATATTGATTTGAAAACTGCATTGGTAAATACAGATACGGCGACAACCGCTACAGAGGCTTCAAATTTAATGACCGCTTTTGCTAATATGGGAGTGGACGAAGACCTACTTGAGACAACACAATCTATTTCAGAATCAACAGATGTAGAAGTCCAAAGGAAGGCATTCGTTTTGGTGACCGCAGCGGTCGAAAAAATGTTAGAAGGAGCAATTGATTCGGGAGTTATATACAAGCAATATTGCCCAATGGCATTCGATTTTGAAGGTGCCTTTTGGTTAAGTAATAGCAAACAAATTTCCAATCCTTATTTTGGTGATAAAATGCTACGTTGCGGGAAGGTTGACAGCGAGATTAAGTAATTTTAGCAAAACATTAATTTTTAGATGTAACTTTGTAGTAGTGAAACAGGTAATTTCCATATTGTTGTCTTTAATGCTGTTTTTGAGTAGCAGCGGTCTTACCTATGCCCAGCATTTCTGTGGTGATTACGAAATGATGGCTAAAATCACTTTAGGTGAAGCAAATCTTTCCTGTGGAATGGGAATGGAATCTTCTGCATGTGAGGATGTACATGATGATATGCAGCACAATTGTTGTGATAACAAATACACAACAATTGATATAGATGATAATTTTACTGTCACCTCATTCAACCTTCAATTAAACCCAGTTTTTGTTACTGCTTTTGTGTCTGTATTTGTGGTGCAAGAGTTTGATAATTATAACAAAAATTCAGACTACTATAAGGATTACAGCCCACCTCCTTTGGGAGAAGATCTACACGTGCTGTATGAAGCTTTCTTGATTTAACCATACACTGCTGTGGTCACACCTCTAATGTTTTAGGGGAAGTACTTGTAACCGATTTTGAGAATGACAAGGTGCTTGTGTTTAATTATCACGGAGTATTGAAATAGGAAATTTTAGAAAACATAGAGAAGACAACTGATGTTTTTATTAATTGATGACAAGGTTTATATTAATTATCGGAACGGTCAGCTAAATATTTTTGATTGGAAGAAAATACCTTTGAGCGAAAATGATGAACATAACAACGAATAAATGAAACATACCTATCATATCACGGGAATGACCTGTAGTGGTTGTCAAGATGCTGTAACGAAAGGTTTGAGTACACTTTCAGGAGTTTTAGATGTAATCGTTAATTTAGAAAAAAAGGAGGCTGTTTTAGCGACGATAAACCATATCTCTATTGAAACACTACAGAACGCTCTTGGCGATAAATATTCAATTTCAGAAAAGAAAGATGAAAATAAATACGGTGGAGGTACAATTTCAGAAGAGTTAGCGGAGAAAAGTAAATTTCAACAATTGAAACCACTTTTTTTAATCTTTGGATATATCACCATAACTTCAGTG
>JAESTG010000376.1 GCA_016763715.1 Flavobacteriaceae bacterium | reverse complement strand
TTGTCTGGTAAAAAGCGGTTGGTGATATAGCGTTGTGATAATTCTACTGCGGCAATAATCGCTTCGTCTTTGATACGTACTTTATGGTGAGTCTCGTATTTTTCTTTGATTCCACGTAAAATAGAAATCGCACTTTCAGTATCTGGTTCGTCTACAAAAACACGTTGGAAACGACGTTCCAATGCTTTGTCCTTTTCAAAATACTTTTGGTATTCATCTAGTGTAGTGGCTCCAATTGCTCTAAGCTCACCTCGTGCCAAAGCGGGTTTTAAAATATTAGCAGCATCCATAGCTCCTTGACCACCACCAGCACCAACTAGTGTGTGAATCTCATCAATAAATAGGACAACATCTCCATCGCTATTAGTCACTTCTTTGATTACTGCTTTTAGACGTTCTTCAAACTCTCCTTTGTATTTCGCACCAGCAATTAAGGCTCCCATATCCAATGAAAATATGATTTTAGATTTTAGATTTTCAGGCACATCTCCATCAACAATTCGATGTGCAAGACCTTCTGCAATAGCAGTTTTTCCTGTGCCAGGTTCTCCAACCAGCATAGGATTGTTTTTGGTTCGTCGAGTTAAAATTTGAAGGATACGGCGTATTTCTTCATCACGACCAATGACTGGGTCGAGTTTTCCTGTACTTGCTAGTTCGTTGAGGTTTACGGCATATTTGTTAAGCGCATTGTAGGTGTCTTCGGCACTTTGTGAGGTTACACGATCTCCTTTTCGTAATTCTTCAATAGCTGCCTTCAGCCCTTTTTCCGTGACGCCTTGATCTTTTAGTGCTTGTCCGACAGACTTACTCGATTTAAAAATGGCTAACAACAAATGCTCGATAGAAACATATTCATCGTTCATTTTTTTGGCAATAATACTTGCCTCGTTAACTACTTTTCCAGCGTCACGAGATAGCATAAGGTCGGCTCCACTTACTTTAGGGAAACTTTCCAATTGTTTATCTTGGATTTGTTTGAGCAAATCCAGGTTTACATTCAGTTTTTTCAACAAGAAAGGGATTACATTTTCGTCCACTTCAAAAATAGCTTTCAATAGATGGGCACTTTCAATTTGTTGATGCCCCATGCCCTGTGCAAGTTGTTGCGCTTGCTGGATCGCTTCCTGTGATTTTATGGTATAATTATTAAAATTCATAATGGTTATTTTATAGGTTTTGGTATTTGGATTGCTCCATATTCCCATTTAGGTTTGTCTCACTAATTTACGTAGATAATGATGTTTTGTTTTACTCAAATAGTAAGCCACCCTAAAAATGAGCCATTTTGACCGATTTGAACTCGATTTACCCGTCATTTTGACAGAGTTGCTATTTTCACTCCTGATTTCATTTCTGTAAGTAATTCTGAATGTGTCCGACTCTATCTCATATCTTTGTAAAAAATTTGAGGATGGGTTTATTTGGCTTGTTCGGTTCTAAAAATGATTCCGAAGCAAAAGAAGAAAAACAATTACCATGGAAGGTACTCACTTCTATAGAGCAGTTGGATGGTATTGTGGCTGATTCAAAAACGCGACCCGTTGCTATTTTTAAACACTCTACCCGATGTGGTATTAGCCGAATGGTGATGAGACAGTTTGAGAGGTCTTACGATATTGATCCTGAAAAAATGGATTTGTACTATTTAGATTTATTGGCGTATCGTTCTCTTTCGGATGAAGTGGGAATTAAGTTTCAAATACTGCATCAAAGTCCGCAGATTATCGTAGTTAAAAATGGAGTGGTTGTAGCACATGCTTCTCATAATGGAATTCAGGCGCACGAATTACAGAACTTTATATCATAAAAAAGAGCCCCGTCTGGAGCCCTTTTTTATCTTAATGAATTATTCTTTAGTATTTCTTTCAATCTGGCTTTGATATCCTCACCAGCGTCGAAAACCATTTGTTCGTTCGACGGAAATGGCACGAAATCGTAATCTAAGAATTCGAGATCTTCTTCAGTTAGCGCTCTATCATCTCCTCTAAACTTGGCGAATTCATTTTCAAAGATAAATTCTGAAGCCAAAGGATGACGATCTATGTCACGACCTCTTTCTAAATCTTTATAAAGTACATCACCGCCCACTAAAACACTTTTGGTTTGTGTAGTATACATGACGCGCGCTGTTATAACTTTGTAGATGTCAATTTTAATATCGTTGCCCAAACTGTCTTTTACCACATTTCCATTTCGGTCTAATTTATATTCCCAACCATCTTTGATGCGTTTTTTTCTTCGGAATTCTTTTTCTGAAATACGTTCAGGCGATATTGAAATTTGTTTAAAGTTTAATGTGATTCCGAAGTTATACTGAATGCCATTCTCTCTGTTTACGTGATATTCGGTCCAGAAACTGTCTAAACCATAGGTGTTAAAATCCAAAAGCTCACGTTGTAACCGTCCTGGAATAATTTGTCCGCTGCGGTTATTTAATTCAACTTTTACGAAATCCGTTCCTTTAAAGTGAGCATCGTTGAGTAGGTTGTTCAAATTTGGGTAACTCGATTTTACCTCCTGCAATTCCTGTAAACGCTTGTAGGCTGTTCTAGAATGCATGATTGTATTATACCCTAAAAAAGTCATGGCTTCGGCATGTAAATCGTCTGCAAATCTATTTTTGGCAGCCACAATTTCATCGCCATAATCCACTAGTTTGAATTTAGCATTTCTACTCAATGCTTCACTATAAAATGGGAGTATAGGTCTCAACATAGCTTGTCTTCCCTCTAAATCTTGGTAGAGATAGTAAATTTCACGGGAGGCGGTTGGGTTGATATCCTTTGAAAGAAAATTAATTCTACGCTCATCCCGAGCAGTTGCCTTTTTGAAAGCATCTTCGAGAAGTTGAACATGTTCGCCGCTCTTTTTGGAGTTTCGGTCTTTGGCTAACTTTTTCACGGCTAGCTCTATGGCTTGGTCGTAATTGCCATTAGCCAATAATTTCTGATTTCGTTTTACGCTATTGCAGCTTAAGAGCAATAGGGTCATAACTGATAAAATAAATGTAGCTCTCATAACAAATGATATTGGTTACAGGGAGTTAAATACAATTGTAATGCCAAAATTACAACTTTCTGGCAGGGAGTACTTTACCGCTACAGTCTCCAAACCCAATACGAACTGAATCATTCTGACAATACCCACGTAAAATTACAGTATCGTTGTCGTTAATGAATTTACGTTCCGTACCATCACTTAATTTGATTGGGTTTTGACCACGCCAAGTAAGTTCCAACATGGAACCATAGCTGTCTTTGGTTGGGCCAGAAATAGTGCCACTTCCCATCATGTCTCCACTACGCACGTTACATCCGTTTACAGTATGATGTGCTAGTTGCTGTGCCATAGACCAATACATATATTTGAAATTTGAATTGGTAATTACATTTTCTTCGCCGTTTTCTGGTTGGATAATTGCTTGTAAATGAATATCGAAGTTCTTAGGTCCATTCTGACTCAAATACGGTAATGGTTTCGGATCTTGTTCTGGGCCATCTACTCTAAAACCTTCAATAGCATCCAATGTTACTATCCAAGGTGAAATAGTGGAAGCAAAGTTTTTTCCAAGAAATGGTCCCAATGGAACATATTCCCAAGCTTGGATATCTCGTGCGCTCCAATCGTTAAACAATACCAATCCAAAAATATAATCTTCAGCTTCATCAATACCCACGGGCTTCCCTAATTTATTGGCTGCCGTAGTGATAAAAGCCATTTCAAGTTCAATATCTAATAATTTGGAAGGTCCAAATCCTGGGATACCATCTTCATCTGGTTTTGTTTGCCCATTAGGTCTACGAATGGGAGTTCCGGAAGGAATAATAGAGGAACTTCTTCCATGATAACCAATAGGAATGCGTAGCCAGTTAGGTAATAAAGCATTCTCAGGACCTCGAAAAAGAGTTCCTACATTGGTAGCGTGTTCTTTACTAGCGTAGAAATCGGTGTAATCACCAACGTCAACGGGTAGTTGCATTTCCACTTCTTCCATAGTGAAAAGCACATTTTTACGATGTTCCATATCGTCTCGAAGTCCAGGGCTAGTCGCTAAGAAAATATCTGAAATTCTATTTCGCACCAGACGCCATGTTTTTCTTCCAT
>JAESTG010000007.1 GCA_016763715.1 Flavobacteriaceae bacterium | reverse complement strand
TAAATAACTGTAGCGCAAGTTTGTAATCCAGTTGCTGCTGTTAAAACCCAAAGCGGCCTTGATATTTCTTTCATCAAAACGGGTATTAAAAACGCGATCAAAATTTGGGGTTTGATAATCTGCATGTGAAGTATAGGCACCAAAAAGATTGAATTTGAGTTTTCCTTTGTGAATTTTAAAACCCAAACTATTTTTAGTGCCCAATGTGTTCGATAGAAATTGGGTTTGCGCAAAGCCTTGAATTGTGTTTTGGCTGGCATAACGTTCAGCTATAAAATAAAGAACGCCTCCTAATGCGTCAGCGCCATAAAGTAAAGACGCTGGGCCTTTAATCACTTCAACACTTTCAATTCCAACGGCACCAACTCCCAAACCATGTTCATCTCCCCATTGTTGGTTTTCAATGCGAATTCCCTGTGCGTAAGTAACAATTCGGTTGCCGGATAAGCCTCTTATGACTGGTTTACCAATTCCAGCACCAGTAGTTGTTTGATCCACTCCTGGAATCGCACTTATCGCTTCGGTTAAAGTGAGTGGGGCGGTTTGTTGTAATTCCACCATTTTTTTATGGGTGATGTTGACAATGTTTTCGCCTTGCAATTTTGTTTTTGGAGCGGATACTATAATTTCATCCAATTCAAAATGTCCCTTCTTTAAATAAAATGTTTTAGATGTTGTTGGCTCAAGGTCGATTAACTCCTCTATCATATTATAACCATCTAAAGTAATTTGAATGTGGATGCTTTTTTGATTGAGATCTTGAATGATGAATTCTCCATTTTCATCCGTTTCTGTACCCGTTTTCAAATCTGTAAAATAGATTTGAGCGCCAGAGAGCGGTGCTTTAGTTTCCTGATGTAGAACAGTACCAGTAAATGTCTGGCCAAATGTGCAAATTGAGAACAATAAAATAAGAGTTGTACCGATACTATTTTTCATAAAGTCTATTATATTTGTAACAATGTTGCAAATATATAAAGGGAATCAATAAATGCAACATTGTTGCAAACATTTTTTTAATGAAAGATTTATTAGCCGAAAAGAAAATTAGTAAAACTCCCTTTAGAAAGGACGTTCTGGCAATTTTTCATAAATACAAAAATGCCATTCCACTTTCAATGGTTGAGAAAGAATTGAATGAGTACAACCGAATTACCCTCTACCGTACCATTAAAATATTTCTTGAAAAGGGGATCTTACATGAAATCACAATTAGCGGAGAGGCGTCTAATTATGCCATTTGCCAAGATTGTGATACTGCTGTATATAATCATCAGCACGTGCATTTTAAGTGCAATAAGTGTAATGCTATTTTTTGTGTTGAGGTGGATGAATTTCCGAATATTAAGTTGCCTGGTTATAAAATTGAGCAATTGGAAATTCAGGCAACGGGATTGTGCTTGGAATGTAATAGCTAAGAATTATTTTTTAATGAAGTGCTTAGAATAATTTTCACCATCAGCTTGAATCGCGATTATATAACTTCCTGGATTGAGGTCTTTGATGTCAATCTCATTTTGATTCGATTCAAAAACAAGCTTACCGCTTAAGTCATAGAGGCTTATTTTGTCAATATGCTTATCGCCCGTTTCGATATATAAAATATTTTGAACTGGATTTGGGTAAACCCTAATACTTTGAGTTGTTACTGATTCAAGGCCTAGAAATGGATATGGAATTCCTGTTCCTCCAGCATTATGAGTGACATAAATACCCTTGTCACTAATCCCAAACCCCAGTGTCGTAGAGAACATTTGAATCGTTTTTAAATTATTAGGCATAGTAGTTTCAAGGTTGTCAACTATGCAACTGTACCATGTTGTTCCTCCGTCTGTTGTTTTTAAAGAACCACTTAAACCTCCAGCAATAAAACCAAGCGTGTCATTGTGAAAATAGATTCTATTCGTGATATCACTTCCGGTTGAATAGGCCAACCATGTGCCTCCCAAGTCGTCTGTTTCTGCATATATGTTGTTTGCGAGCAAGATATGTGTTCCATTGAGTTTTATGCAGTCTTTCCATAAGTTTCCAATACCAAATGCCGGTTGTGGAAATGCAGTCCATGTAAGGGATTCTTCATCCAATTCATACCAGTAATCCGCACAGGCGGTAATTTCTCCATTATACTCATTAAACTCGCGTACACCAAAAAGTCCAGGTACATTTGTCCATGTCCAGCCTCCGTCGGTGGTCATTATTCCGCCATTGCTATATTCTGTCCAACCAACAAAGCCCGTATCCTTATTCATGAATATAATGTCTTGCTGGTTGCTTACAACACCTGTTGCGTCTAACGTGTCAACAATAATCCAAGTTGCACCAAAATCTGATGATTTAAAGATGTCCCAATGACCAACGATATAGCCAATTTTAGGCTCGGGAAAATAAACATCATGAAGTGACTGTGTTGGGTGGTGGGCGCCAGGAACACTGTCAACATAAACCGTGTCCCATGTTACGCCACTGTCAAAAGTCCTCAAAATTGCAGGTCTTAAGTCCAATTTACCGACTATGTAGCCAGTTTCCTCATTTACAAAATGCATGTCTGAATAATACGTTCCATAACCAGCAGAATCGGACGTGATCGTCCATTGTCCTTGGGCAGAAAATAGGATGAATAGACTATAAAGTAATAGAAGGATTCTCATTATGAGTAAGATACGGAATCTTTATCATAAATAATAATCGAATGGTTTTATTTGTTTGGACGATTATGGGAAGGCTAAGGGTGCTATTAAATTACTTTTTTGTTGAATTTGGAAATGCCTGCAAATCAGAATGGATTTTCTTAAGTTTCTCGTAATTCCAGGCTAAAAAATTGCTTTTTAATTCAACAATCCTTTTGTCATTTTCTTTTATTGAAAGAGTGAATTTTGGAAATAATTAGAACTTTCCTCCGTTTGGAATCTTTAATTCAACGGTTATTTCGTCTGTGTTCAGTTGATGAATTTTCGATTTAAAAATTGACTCTTTTTTGATTAATAGGAGCCTATTTATTTCGTCCAATTCTATCGTCTTGACTTTTGATTCAAATAATCCAATGCGAATAAGACCTATGCTAAGTATTGGTAGCGCAAAAGTCCAAAAGCCAATAAATAACTCATCTAAATAGAGCTTTATACAAATCAAAATTAAAATCAAGCCACAAAAAAAGGCAGAGAAGAAGATCAGTTTTAATGGAGCTTGGTTTGTGTAGATGGTTTTAGGATTCATTAATCTTTATTGTCAAAAACCAATATTGGCCTTAGTTCATTTGCTTTCGAAAAGGCGCCGCTACCGTGCAATTTTATCCAGAGCTCCCGCGCGATTTTATTGTGTGAGTACGCTTTTAGTGTTGGCCTGTGGTTTTAGTTTTGCTATTGACTTAATTTGTTTGCGGTTTGACCTTCGCCACGTGATACAATCACGGGGGAGTTTATGGTTTTATTTGTTAAATAGAGTTTGATTTATTCAT
>JAESTG010000062.1 GCA_016763715.1 Flavobacteriaceae bacterium | reverse complement strand
TCGATGTGGTTTGACGCCAATGGCGACCGCCTGCCCGCGCCCTGCTTGCCCGGGTTTGACACTTTGGCGACGCTAAAGGAAATCCTGAAGACCGGGCATGGCTACAGCTGGTTTGTGCTGTCGCAGAAGATCATTGAAAAGGAATTTGCGCTGTCCGGCTCGGAACAGAACCCGGATTTGACCTCGGGCAAGTGGCTTGAAGTTATCAAGGCGCGGTTGCTGTCGCGCGGTCGGGCTCCGGGGCCGGTTGAGGCGTTCAAGGAACACGGGGAAGATTTTGTAGTGGCCGAAACTCCAGAAGAAGCTTTAACCTTGGCACGAGAAAAAACCAATAACGCCCAACTTAGTGCTGAAGATCTTACGCAAGATCCAGACGTTGTGGATACATGGTTCTCTTCGTGGTTATGGCCTATAAGTGTATTTAACGGCATTTTGGAGCCAGATAATAGTGAGATTAATTACTATTACCCGACTAATGATTTGGTAACTGCTCCAGAGATCCTTTTCTTTTGGGTAGCACGAATGATAATTGCAGGATATGAGTATAGAGGCGAGAAACCATTTACCAATGTATACCTAACAGGAATTGTTAGAGATAAGCAACGTCGAAAAATGAGTAAATCCCTTGGAAACTCCCCAGATCCAATCGATTTAATGAAGCAATACGGGGCCGATGGGGTTCGTGTGGGAATGTTGCTAAGCTCACCCGCAGGAAACGATTTGATGTTCGAGGAAGACTTGTGTAAACAGGGGAGTGGTTTTGTGAATAAAATATGGAATGCATATAGACTTATTGATGGTTGGGAGGTTTCTGAAGAGAAAGAAGAAACCGAGACAGCGGCAATAGCTATCCAATGGTATGGGCATAAGTTTCAGGAAGTACTGGCCGAAATTGAAGATCATTATAATAAGTATCGAATTAGTGATGCTTTAATGTCAACCTATAAGCTTATTTGGGACGATTTCTGTTCTTGGTTTTTGGAAATGGTAAAACCAGAATATGGACAACCAATTTCTGCAAAGACCTATGCTTCGGTTATTTCAGTATTAGAGGATAATTTAAGAGTTTTACATCCTTTTGTTCCTTTTATTTCTGAAGAAATTTGGCAGCACATTACAGATAGAACACCAGAAGAAGCATTAATTATTTCTAAATGGCCAGTAATTCAAAGCTATGATGAATCGTTCATTAAAGATTTCAATTTTACTGAGGAAGTAATTTCAGGTATCCGAACAATTCGAAAGGAAAAGAATATTTCATTCAAAGAAACTATTTCTTTATCTGTGGTGAATTCCGAAGGAGTGTCGCCTCGGTTCGATGCTGTTATTTCAAAACTGGGCAATCTTTCAGAATTAAATTATGTTTCGGAAAAAATTGAGGGAGCACTAACTTTCAGAGTAAAATCCAATGAATATTTTGTGCCTATTGAAGGGACGATTGATATTGAGGAAGAGATTGCAAAACTTACTGAAGAGTTAAAGTATACCGAAGGATTCTTGAAAAGTGTTCAAGGCAAACTTAAAAATGAGCGTTTTGTAAGCGGAGCTCCAGAAAAGGTAGTGGCCATGGAAAAACAAAAAGAAGCAGATGCACTGGCAAAAATTGAAACTCTAAAAGCTAGTTTGGCTGGACTAAAATAAAATTACTTCCAATGCAAAAAATAGTGTTTTACTGTTTCAATGTATAACCTCTTAGCTTCATTAGTGCTAATATCTGTTATTTGGAATAATGCATTGGTCTTGAATGCGCTAATTAACGGGGTGTTGCTGCTTGGTAAAGATTGATTGTTCGTGGCTCTTTTATAGTACGCATATAATTTTAGCAGTACATCAGCAGGAAATGGCTCAGTGTGGTCGTTAATAGTTTTAACGGCGTTGTCAAAGATGATATCTAGTTCTTCCTGTGTCATGTTATTTGGAAGCGAGTATCGAAACACCCCCTGTTACTTTTTGATTGAGAGATACATTTACTTTGGCGTCTAAAGGTAAAAACACATCCACACGAGAGCCAAATTTTATAAATCCACTTTCTCCAGTTTGTGCTACTTTTTGGCCTTCTTTTGCATAGTTTACAATACGTCTTGCTAAAGCTCCTGCTATTTGCCGATACAGAATATCTCCAAAAGAAGGTGATTTCACCACAACGGTAGTCCGTTCATTTTCTTCGCTGGCTTTAGGGTGCCATGCTACCAAATATTTGCCAGGGTGATATTTACTGAATATTACTTTGCCTCCTGATGGGTATCGTGTGATATGTACATTTAAGGGAGACATAAACACAGAAATTTGTAAACGCTTTTCGTTAAAGTATTCTTTTTCAAAAACTTCTTCTATGACAACTACTTTGCCATCTACTGGAGATAATATTTGATCCTCGTTTGGAGAATATTCTCTTTTTGGATTTCTAAAAAATTGAAGAATTAATACCAGAAAAACAATGAGCGTAACTAGCGATAGGATACGAAGCCATTCCAATGTCACAAATTCATTGATTAATATACTGCAAACTGCGATAATCAAAAAAGTGATGATGATAATTTTATGTCCTTCTTTATGAAACATAATCTACAAATTCTAATAGTGCATAAATAAATGGACTTGTATAAATAATACTATCCAAACGATCGTATATTCCGCCATGACCTGGCATAAGATTTCCACTGTCCTTAACGCCTGCTTGACGTTTAAACTTGGATTCGATTAAATCTCCAAAGGTGCCTAAAACAGACACAATGACTGCCATAGAAACCCACAATGGCAATGAGAGCGTTTGGGTGTAGCTAAAGATAATCAATCCAGCCAATACAGACCCAATTAAACCTCCAATAAAACCAGCTACTGTTTTTTTAGGTGAGATTCGCTCCAATAATTTTCTTTTACCAAAGTTTTTTCCAATGATATACGCAAAGCTATCATTAGCCCAAATCAATACAAACAAACCGATTACAATGATATCTCCATTTTCTCTATTCGGAATTATAGTCAGAAACACAAAACCGCTAATAAGGTAAAAAATAAGTGCGATGTATTTCTTTTTTTCGAACATCGGAATTTTATGAACCACCAATAAATCTTTCAGTAAAAAGAGATTGACAAAAACCCCTAAAATGCAAAACAAGTAAACGGCATTTATATCGAATATTTGGTAGCTTAAGAAATACAGCAATACACCAAAAATGAGGTAAGAGATATAACTTTTTAAATGAACTAATTTTTGAAATTCGTTGATAGTAATTATACCTAGAATGAAAAAAAGGATGGTAAACCATTCTCTTGAAGCAAACATTGCAAAAATGATAATCGAGATATAGAGTAGTCCCGAGATGCACCGAACGATAAGTTCTTTCATAAATTATAGATCTTCCAGAAGCAGCAAATATAAGTTTTTTGTG
>JAESTG010000375.1 GCA_016763715.1 Flavobacteriaceae bacterium | reverse complement strand
CGCTAGAGCGCTAGACCAAGGAGAAACAGGACGATTCCCTGTTTCTGTACCTGCATACAATAGGCCTTTCTTCTTTTTGTCTTCCCGAACCACCCTCACAAAGGTGTGGTCACCAGTAATTCCATTAGAAATTGATGTCCATGACTTCCCATAATCGTTGGTCTTAAAAATATAAGGTTTTAGATCCATTACTTTGTATCTCATCACTACAGCGTAGGCCGTTGCAGGGTCGTGTGGAGAAACTTCAATACTATTTACAATACCCTCTGTTAGTTTTTTTGGTGTAATATTCTCCCAAGTTTCTCCACCGTTTTTTGTTATATGAATCAGTCCGTCATCACTACCAGCATACAGCACTCCTTTTTCATGTGGTGACTCTACTAGATAGGATATCGTGTTATAATTTTCTCCTCCAGCCGCTTCGTTGGTATATGGACCGCCGCCAGGCCCATGTTTGGATGGATCATTTCTTGTTAGATCTGGGCTGATTATTTTCCAGTTTTCACCTCCATTGGTAGTTTTAAAAACATGATTTCCAGCATGATAAATAGTATTTCTGTCATGTGGAGAGCTTATGATTGGGGCATTCCAGTTATGCCGATATTTTGCATCTTTAGGTGCTTTACTTAGTCCCTGTTCAGGATATTGATTAATAACTTGTCTCGTTTGTGCATTTTCAACCCAACGTTCAATAATTCCTTGATAACAACCACCATATACCTCTTTTGGATTATTTGGATCGAAGGCTAGGAAGGCACTTTCACAACCTGCTACCGAATACCAGTCCTTCCAATCAATTCCGAAGTCATTGGTTCTACTAGCAATGGCAATAGCCGAATTATCCTGCTGCCCTCCATATACATAGTAAGGAACACGGTTATCTGTAGTTACTCTGTAAAATTGGGCTGTGGTCTGATACTGTTGGGAACTCCAACTTTTACCACCATTGTTAGATATATTGGCTCCTCCATCATTTGAATTTATCATTTTCTGGTTGTTTTCAGGATGAATCCATAAATGATGATTATCTCCGTGTGGTGTTGATAGGTTGCTAAAGTTTTTCCCTCCGTCAATAGACTTCATAACGGGTGCATTCATAACATATACAATATTTTCATTTTGGGGATCGGCTAGGATTTCCATATAATACCAAGAGCGCGCAATGTTTACACGATCTTTATTAATTTGAATCCACTTTTTTCCAGCATTATCACTTCTATAAACTCCTCCTTTGTCTCCTTCGGCTTCTATTACAGCAAAAACACGTTCTGAATTTGCTCTAGAAACTGAGATACCTGATTTCCCGAATTCTTCGGGAAGTCCTGTTTTCATTTGATTCCAAGTAGTTCCTCCATCAGTCGATTTATACAATCCAGATTTTTCACCACCACTTTCCATAGTCCATGCATAACGTCTATGTTGCCACATTGCTGCATATAATATGAGTGGATTATTCATGTCCATAGATAGGGAAGAGGCTCCGGTCCTCTGATCTATGTACAATACTTTTTCCCACGTTTTTCCTCCGTTATTGGATCGATAGATGCCTCTGTCTACAGAATCTCCATATTGTGCTCCTTGGGCTGCAACAAAAACGATATTAGGTTGAGTGGGGTGAATAATTACATCCGAAATATGTCGGGTAAAATCAAGTCCCATATGTTTCCAAGTCTTTCCTGCGTCGGTCGATTTGTATATCCCGTCTCCCATGGAAGTCATCACTCCGCGTGCAGCGTGCTCACCCATACCTGCAAATACGATATTGGGGTTGCTTTCTGACACAGCAATCGCACCCACTGTTCCTGTTTTAAAAAAACCATCTGAACAGTTCTTCCAAGTAATTCCGTCGTCAGTAGTTTTGAAAACACCACCGCCTGTAGTACCCATATAATAAGTCATGGGTTGCTTTACAACACCAGATGAGGTAACACTTCGTCCGCCTCGAGAAGGGCCAATGTTACGCCATTTAAGGCCGTTGAATTCGGAATCTGGAGTTTTTGGTTTGTCGTTATTTTGGCTTTGAACTGATAAAGAAAATAGGAGAGCGACAATCCATAGGATTTTAATATTCATAAGGGTTAGTTTTAGTACCTTAAAAATACGGAAATATCCCAAACTTAAAAATGATATTTCAGGATGCAGTTCTTAAACAATGGAGAAGGGTTATTTATTAGCCTATTTGATTTTAATTAAAACTTGACCAAATAAAAAGACTCTTTATGAAAGAGCCTCTTTGTCAATAAAACTTTATTATATGAAAATTAATTTTCGTCGTCGCTACTTTCGATTGCGATGATAGATTTTCCATTTGGATTTAGAATTAAGACTTCTTTTAAATCTAGGTGTCCTGCTGAATTAATCAATAAAACCATCGATATTTCAGTAGATGGATCAAAGTTGTTTTCAGCTACCATAAATTCTCTAAGATTTCGGTTGCTCGCTAAGTCCAAAGGTAGTGCTCCAGTCAAATTGTTATCAAAAACATTGAAGATTTCAAGTTTAGTCAAACGTCCTAATTTAATTGGAAGTTCGCCAATCAATTGATTGCTACTGAGATGTAGTTGTTTTAAGCTTGATAAGTTTGCTATGCTCTGAGGAATGGCTCCGCTAATTTTGTTTCCGTTGAGAGCTAGTATTTCTAATTTTTTAAGTTCTCCCAAGGAGGCTGGAATTTCACCATTCAACTTGTTAAAGGAAAGCTCCAGTACTTTTAATTCGGTAAAAGCACTTAAAGATGAAGGTAAAGAACCTGTTAGATTGTTGAATAACATTCTTATTTCGGTAACATGCCCATTTTCAATTGTTACACCATCATAGGTGCTGGCATCCATGTTTAAATCCCATTTTTGGTTCCATTCATTTCCTTGAGTAGCTGTGTAGAAATCTTTAAGAGCCGTTGCTTCGCTCTCTGAAATTTGAGCAAGCATTGTTAGGTTCAATAAGAGTGTAAAAAAGATGGTTAGTAATGTCTTCATTATGGTTGAGGTTATGTAATTTCTTACGAAACATTGTTTAAATTAACGATATTCAAGATTAACAACCAAATAAAATCGACGAACTACACTTGTTGTAATTAAATGTTTTTAGATAATTCAGTCATAAAGGGATCAAAAACCTCATGAGTCCCTTTAAATACACGTATTTCTAGTCGATTTCCAAAAAGTAGGGTTCCTTTTCTTTTTTCTTCAACCATACGTGTTTCCGTAATATACTGGTCCTTATCTCCATAGAGTATAGTAACCCTTCGTTGTTTTTGGAAGGTATTGAAAGTCTACTTCTTTCAATTCGTTTGGAATCCCACCGCTATGCAGTATGAGTATATTGCACGGTATTTTACGACCAGATAACCATCGTGTAGCAATGGAGACACCTTGAGAATAACCTACTACAATAAACTTCGGGATTGAAGAAGGCTTTTCTG
>JAESTG010000374.1 GCA_016763715.1 Flavobacteriaceae bacterium | reverse complement strand
GGTTTTGGACCTTTTAGATGGGACTGTGCCTCTGGTAAACCTGACGACTTAGCCAAAACAGATGCTATTGCATGTGCTGTATTGGAAGAAATTATGAAAGATGCTCCTTCGGAAATAAGACAACAAATGGCTGATAATATTCAGTGGATTAAGGGAGCTCAAGAGAATAAATTGGTCGTGGGTTCTCAAGCTCGTATCCTATATGCAGATGCCGAAGGACGTATGAAAATTGCTTCGGCATTTAACAAGGCTATTTCCGAAGAAAAAATAGAAATCGTAATTCTAGGAAGAGATCATCATGATGTATCAGGGACAGATTCCCCATATAGAGAAACATCTAATATCTATGATGGTAGCCGTTTCACTGCTGATATGGCCATCCACAATGTAATTGGCGATAGCTTTCGAGGAGCTACTTGGGTGAGCATCCACAACGGTGGAGGTGTAGGCTGGGGAGAGGTAATTAATGGTGGTTTCGGTATGGTTCTTGATGGTAGTGAAGACGCGCAACGACGTCTAGAAGCGATGCTATTTTGGGACGTAAATAATGGAATTGCAAGACGTAGTTGGGCCAGAAATGACGAAGCGATTTTCGCAATTAAACGTGAAATGAAACGAAATCCTAATTTAAAAGTGACGCTTCCAAATTTTGTAAATAATGATTTATTAAACTAAAAATTCACGCTATGAAATTTCTTAGATTATTACCCGCCTTACTTTTACTAGTAATGGTAAGTTCATGCACTACAGTGAAAGTTGCGGCAGATTATGACAAAGATGCCAATTTTGCTGCCTACCAAAGTTTTGCATTTTTCAAACCTGGAATAGATAAGGCAGAAATTAGTGACCTAGACAAAAAACGAATTCTCCGAGCCATAGATGCCGAACTATCCATTAAAGGGATGAGTAAAAGCAATAAACCCGATATTTTAGTTAGCATCTTCACTAAAGAGCGCCAACGAGTAGATGTGTACAATAACAGCTTTGGCCATGGATGGGGATGGAATCCATGGTGGTACGGTGGGTATTATGGAAGTAACGTTTCGCAATCCACAGAAGGGAGTCTTTACATTGACTTTATTGATGCAAAAACCAACGAACTTGTCTGGCAAGGTTTAGGAACCGCTCGCCTCATTACAAGTGGCTCTGTCGAAAAGAAAGAAGAACGAATACGAGAAATTGTAAAAGAAATTGTTGCTCAATATCCTCCTGGAAGCAACAAAAAGTAAAAAAAGCCCTCTAAATGAGGGCTTTTTTTATATCACATAATTTTTATCTCCTGTTACCATAGTACCATTTGCCAGGATTCTCTATAATTAACTTTGTCCAATCAAGGTGAATACCCCTATGCAATTACGGGGAAAACACCCTGTAAAAAACAAACTATTAGCTACTAATTGTCAAATAGTTACCTGTTAATTTTACAGTCTAAACTAAAACCTAGTTAGTTAACAATTAAAAAAATAATTATGAAAACAATTTTTACACTAGTATTATGTATGTGCCTAGGCTTTATGTCTGCGCAAAATGCGATGTTCGTCCATACGGCGAACGCTGGAAACATTTCGGCCGATGCCAGTTACATTGACCACCCAGATCTTAACGGAAACCCATCAGCAGAAATCCTTGTATCTCATAGCTGGAACCCACCTGGGAGTACAGGAGTTTACAATGACAACAACACTGGTGTGTTTTATAGTAATGCTCAAAATAAATGGGGGGTTTATAATGAAAGTGGAGCTTCAATGGTCGTTGGATCATCCTATAATATATATATAGGAAACGGCGATGTGGTATTACATATTGCAGATTTGGCTAACCAAGCTGCAAATCCTGTGTATTCGATAATAAACCATCCCGACCTAAATGGTAATCCAAACGCACGAATAGTCCTTACTACCTATTTCGATCCCAATGGTCTTCGTAATGACCATACGTATGCAGTCTGGTATAATGGCGCCACTGACCGATGGAATATCTTCCCTGAAGATTTGTCCAACCTTCCTTTAGACACAGCTTTCTTCATGGGTATTCCAGACGGAAATGTAGCTGTAGCAACCCATCGAGCCGATGCAGGAAATATTTCGGGTAATTATACGATTATCGAGCATCCATTATTAAATAATAACCCGAATGCCGTATTCGTTTACACTCATAATTGGGGAATATCAGGAGGGTCAGGAAATGTAGTCCTTGACCATATTACTGGAGCTTGGTATACGGGAACTAATTGGGCCATCTATACAGAAGACTCTACCTCGATGCCAGAGGATGCAGAATTCGACCTTATGATTTATGATCCGTCACTTGGTGTTGAAGACGAAACAATCGAAGGTCTTAGTTATCACCCTAACCCAGTAAAAGACCTAATCAATATCAGCGCAAACAGCGCAATTAATAAAGTGACCGTTTTTGATATACTTGGAAGACAAGTTATGTTACAAGACGGAACAATTAACAGCATGAAATTAGACATGTCTACACTTACGTCTGGAAACTATCTAGCGAAAGTTGAAGCAGGAGATGCTGTCCAAGTCATCAAGCTTATTAAACAATAAGTTAGATTTTTTTCATATAAAAGCCGTCCATTACTGGACGGCTTTTTTGTGATTGTAATACTTTTGAAGTCACTTTCGCCACAATTTATTTCTAAAAACTACTTAAGCACCTTGAACGAAACTTCTTGTCCGTTTTCGAGTTTAAGTCGCACCAAATACAAACCACTATCCCATGTAGCACTTTTAATGCTAAGCAGCTCCAATTGATGGTGATAGTCATCAGAAAACACCTCTTGACCAAGTATAGTATAGACTGAAACCGATGCTATGGATATTTGACTTTCAATTTTCAAATTCCCACCAATTGGGTTATTATACACAACACTATTAAGCCTTCCTAAGTCATCATTGGACAATTCCTCATCCAAAAAATTTTGAGCATAAATTTTAGGTTCGGTACTCTTCTCTTCAATAAAAACAGCGACAGTTTGATTATTGACTGGCTGTGTAAACTGAATTCTACTTTTATTTGCTGAATAAGTAGCTAAGGGTCTTGTTTCTTCTGG
>JAESTG010000373.1 GCA_016763715.1 Flavobacteriaceae bacterium | reverse complement strand
TTCTGAATTTTTTTCTGAAATTCTTGAAAACTATTGTGGCCTAAAAACTCGCAAAAAGCTTGAACTATTCCTTGTCTAAACTCAATATTTTTTTCTGAATTTTCTTTGGCCAGTTTATGGTTGTCAGTCAAACTTCTTATTCCATATGTCTCACTACTATTTTCTTGAATAAAATCGGAAATATGTTCAGCCAAACGATTGGGTATTTCTGATCCTATCGTTTTTGAGGCTTTTTCGAATGTCGCTATAATTAGTTGTTTGTGCATTTAAATATCTGATTTACAAGTTATTAAATTTAATAATATGAATCGAATTTTCATTGAAAAGTAATTCGATAAAGTTTCATTCAGTCTTCTATCAAAGTTCCATTCCTTCCAAACATCACATCGTTTATTTGCTTCAGAATTGATTAACACCTTGAGCGTAATAAAGGTTTACGAAACAAATTGATTCTATGTTGGAATAGCAGTAAAGGGAATTAAAACGATTGAGAAGTAGTGATAAAACTCTTCTGCTGCGCTCCTCACTTCTCACTTTGAGATAGAGACGTCTCTTCACTTTTTAGCGCGAGTTATCAGCGCAAAAATTAATTAGATTCATAACTCGGACGGCCATTGGTATGTCCAAAATAAATTAAAGTAAAATGAAAAAAATATTTTTAATAGTAGTTACGGTTTTCCTCAATTTGGGTCTTTTTTCCTGTACCCCGGATGCCATTGTTCAACAGGAAAAAGCACCACAGGCTTGTTGTGGAGAGGATATTATAATTCCACCTCCACCACCGCCTCCACCACCAGATGGAGATTAATAACTAAATAATAGTTAGTAACTTAGAGGAATGAAGAATCTAATTTTTTCATTCCTCTTTTTTTTTATTTCTTTTTTGGGATTAGTAGTAGTTTCTGACTCTCTATATGCACAAGAGAAGACAGATTCTGAGAATTATTATTACAGTGTTATAATACATGGAGAGAATGTTTCAAAGGTTAACTTGGCGTTTGAATACCATAAATCTCTTTATGAGATGGATTTGAATAAAGGCGATTTCATAAGTGCGTCATATGATCTTGAGATTATAGCCAATGGGAGACATCAATTTGGAGATTATAGAGAGAGTGAAGATAGATTGGTAGATGCATTGTCATTGATAGATTCAATGGACGATTCGATTGCGAATAAAGCTAAAAAAAGAATACTTAACCTGTTAGGTATTTTATATCGAGACCGTAGCGCATACGATGAAGCTCATAAACTATACAAGAGATCATTTGAGTTAGCCGATAAGACAGCAGATAGTATTTCTGTTATTAATAATATCGCCAATTTATTGCGTGATCAAGACAGGAGCAAACAGGCAATTGACACTTTAAATTTTGCTTATGAATTGGCTTTGGGTTTTGGGAATGTCAAATTGATTGCGTACACAGTGGATAATTTAGGCTTTGCTCAATCATTGATATATCACCAGGATGCATTGAGTAACATTAATAAAGGATTAGCACTAAGGTTGGAAATTGATGATTCGCTTGGTCTATTTTCAAGTTATCGGCATTTGGCAAACTTCTATAAGAATCGAAATTTAAATGGAGAGGCTTTATTGTATGCAGAAAAAACATTGTCCGCTTCTTATTTACATAAGGATGTTACATATGAGAAAAAAGCTTTGGGACTTCTGATGGAGTTGGGTAGTGATCCGAACAGTAGGAGATTCAAATTTTTGAACGATAGTATTGAAACAGTTAACCAGAAGAGAGCTTATTCGTATGCTTCCATGAAATTTAACGTTGAAAAAGAGCGTGAACGCACTTTTGTAAGCGAGTTAAAACGAGAAGAAGACCGTAGCAAGCGAGTCATTTCACAAGCAGCTGTAATTGTAATTTTAGTAATCGCGGTGTTTTTGTTTTCAATGGTTCGAAATCGGCATAAAAAAGAGAAGGTACGAGAAGTGTTTCTTACCGAATCTCGTATTTCTAAAAAAGTACATGATGAAGTTGCCAATAATGTCTATCAAGTAATGACGAAACTCCAATCAAACTCAAGTACAAGTGAAGAATTATTGGATGATTTGGATGGTATTTATACCAAAACAAGAGACATTTCAAAAGAGCATAGCCTTGTTGATGTTCAAATCAATTTTGGTCAGCAATTAGAAGATTTATTCCGTAGTTATGAAACTTCTGAGATTAGTGTGGTTACGCAAAACAATGCTAAAATATTGTGGAATGAAGTTTCAGAGTTAAAAAAGAAAATCATATACAAGGTGCTTCAGGAATTACTTGTCAATATGAGAAAACATAGCGGAGCGTCTCATGCACTAATTTCATTTAGTCAAAAAAAGAGCAAGGTTTCAATACAGTATAATGACAATGGGATTGGGTGTAATCTAAAAAAAAGCAATGGACTTCAGAATGTGGAAACCCGTATCGCTGCACTAAACGGAAGAGTTACTTTTGAATCTGAACCCAATAAAGGATTCCGAGCTAAAATGGAAGTGTAGTATGTTTAAAAAAGTTTTAATAGCAGATGATTTAGGTAGCATTAATACAGGAGTATTGTCGAAGCTGAAAGAGCTAGATATTACTGCTGTTTTCCCAGTCCAATATTGCGATGATGCCTATTTGCATGTGAAGAGTGCTATTAGGAATGAACAACCCTATGACCTTCTTATAACCGATTTGGGTTTCAAAGTAGATCATCGAGCCCAACATTATCCTATGGGAGAAGATTTAATTGAAGTATTAAAAAAGGAGCACCCCGATTTAAAAATTATCGTTTTTTCTGTGGAGGATCGCATCCAAAAGGTTCGGTCTTTGTTTCAACAATTCAATATTGATGCATATATATGTAAAGGAAGAGATGGATTGTTGGAGCTTGAAAAAGCTTTGCAGCAAGTTTATGATAATAAACGTTTCGTTTCGCCTCAAGTAGCTTCTGCACTTCAAAATAGTGGGGGCTTGGATATTGATGATTATGACCTTCAGTTGATTAAACAACTGTCTTTAGGGTTGTCTCAAGATGAAATCAGTTTTCAGTTTAAAAAGGAAAACATCACTCCTTCAAGTTTGAGTTCTGTCGAGAAACGAATTAATAGCCTTAAAATTCAATTTAAGGCCAACAATGCTACGCACTTGGTAGCGATTGTCAAGGATTTAGGACTTATTTAAAATACACCTTCGGTAAGGGAAACCGTAAAACATATCTCAAAGCTTGTAGTAGCATTGCAATGGTTTTACTCCGTTTTCCAAATTCTGGGGAGAATAAAAACGGTGAAACAGATCCCTTACGGTAACCCGTAAGGGATTGTTGTTTTTGGGTGGTAGGTTTGGGAAGTTAATTGTTAAAATTTCAATCCTTAAGAATTAATGTAAGGGGTTGATTATTAATAGATTTAAATTTAAATAATGAATTTAAAAAGATATGAATTATGAATAAACACTACTTGCTTTCTCAAATGAAATCTTCTGGAACAGCCTATTTGTGTTGGTTCTTTTTGGGATGTCATTATGCTTATTTAGGTAAATGGGGGCTTCAGTTTTTGTATTGGCTTACTCTTGGAGGATTGGGTATTTGGTGTCTGGTAGATTTGTTTCATATTCCAACCAAAGTGAACAATCATAATATGCTTCTTAGTCGTCAAATCTCTGCTATTGAAGCCAAAGAAAAAGAAGAGGCACATGCAAGAAATCTGGCAATGATAACTGCGGCAAGAGGGAATTAATTAAACGCACAAATTATGAGAAAGTACTGCGTTAATAGGAAGAAAGACAGTAATGGATACCACGAAGTTTATAAGGAAGGATGTCCATGGTAACCTAAGACAGAGGGCAGAAAATGTTTGGGTGAGTATGGTTCATAAGAGAGTGTAGTTAGAGAATCAAATAAATTTTATTCGTTAGTTAATGGACATAAATTTTGTTGTGAAAAATGTTATGATTCTTGAATTACTAAAAAGATGAAAATGAGAACATACATTCTTATCCTAATTCAGGTTTTCTGGTTCTGTTGCTTTACCTCTTGTAACTATAATAGAAATGAGAAATCAAATAATATGCAAGAAAATATAGATTTTTCAATTGAACGGGAAGAAGTGAGTAATCAATTTAAGAAATCCAATATTGAAATTAGATTAAAAGAAGAAATTAGTATTGGAGAGTTGAAACAAATCGCCATCGGCTTAAAATCAGAAAGGGAGAACCTTGACAAGATTTGGATATTCTATTATTTACCAGAACATAATAAAGAAAATGGAGCTTGGGCCATAACACATTTTAAACCAGAGCTCGAAGCGAAGATACTGGGAGCTACACGTGAATCTTCAGAGAACTTGTTGAAGGAACATGTAACAGGTCAAATTTTAGCTATTTGGAAAGATAATGATGCAATGTTGCCCAATAGGATTTTTTTAGTGCGAGAGAATGGACTTCTATTTATGAAGACGGTTTATGCCGAAAGTGAACTTGCTGGTAACGGAGGGGAACTTATTGAAAATGTGACTGAAATTAAAATGAATGGAGTGACCAGATATGATTACAAGAATGCACATGGAGAATACTGTCTCGTTGAAAAAAATGGAAATTTGGGTTTATATGACGAATCTGGAAAATTTAAAGAAGCAATAATTGAAAATTAAACTATGGAACTACAAAATCAACTTAAATCTATTGCTGAAAAAGTTAACCAACTCAAGGATAAGATAGATACCGAAGAGTCTACAAAACATGCGTTTGTTTTGCCATTTATTAATGCCTTGGGGTATGATTCATTTAATCCTACTGAAGTTGTTCCAGAGTTCACAGCCGATATAGGGCTTAAAAAGGGTGAAAAAGTGGACTATGCTATTTTTCAAGATGGCACACCTATTCTCATTGTTGAGTGTAAACATTGGAAAGAAAGTTTAGATAACCATAATTCACAACTCGTTAGGTATTTTCATGCAACACGAACTCGATTCGCATTGCTAACCAACGGAATTCAATATCAGTTTTATACAGATTTGGAGCATGCTAATAAAATGGACGAAAAACCATTTTTGGATTTTGATATTACAAAGGTTAGGGATAGTGAGATACTTGAGATTTCAAAATTTCATAAATCAAATTTTGATGTCGATAAAATTGTGAACAACGCTAGTTCTTTGAAGTATACAAAGGAAATTAAAAAGTGTATTTCGGACGAGCTTACCTCACCGTCTTTTGAATTTACAAAAGTGTTTGCAAATAAAGTGTACACAGGAAGACTCACAGAAAAAGTAATGGATGAGTTTATGGGGCTGGTTCATAATGCGTTTAATCAAACTGTTAGTGAAAAAGTAAATAATCGTTTGAATGCGGCTCTGAACAAAGAGGTGGAGAAACAGCAAAATGAGATAGTTGATGTTATAGAGGAAGATAATAAGATTTTCACTACGGAAGAGGAGTTAGATGGTTTTAGGATTGTTGTTGCCATTTTAAGACGGAAACTCGATATTAAGCGAATAGTCCATCGTGATACACAATCATATTTTGGAATTCTGTTGGACGATAATAATAGAAAACCATTGTGCAGATTGCACTTAAATGGCGGGAATAAGTATTTGGGAATATTTGACGAGAACAAGAACGAAACCAAGGAGTCTATTCAAACAATAGATGATATTTATGAATTCGAAGAGCAGTTGCTTGCAACGGTTGATTATTATGAACTTTAAACTATGAAACCTGCATTTTTTTTATGGATGTTAATCTCTTTTTCGATCCAGTTTGGAATCGCCCAAGAATTCAAAATAAAAAGAGAAACTCATCAACTTATTGAGAAAAGAGAGGTCTATCTTAATGGAGGTATGAGATCTCAATTTGGCGGTAAATCGAGAACATATATTCAAGTAGATTTACCAAGAAACACGGTAAAGTGGTATTATAGTTTTACGACGACCAAGGGTGAAAATGGTTCTAAAAATTTAAATCTAGCACTTCAGCTATCAACTTTACTTTTAGACTCTTCAACGATATTATCAAGCGTACTTCCAGAAATTGAAGTGCCGGATGGGGTAGCGTCCATTGATGTATATCTTTGTGATAGGGTCAATATTGATAAATTTATGGACAAAGCAGATTTGTATGGTGGAGTATATTCTTTCACAATGGAAGGTACTGTAGAGAACCCAAAGCTGCTGTAGTAAAAGTTGATGATGTAATTTCAGGAACTGTGTTTTTAGGTCTAAAAAACCCTAGCTCCATGAATGCAGTAAACATAAGTATAGAAGTTGTGGCGATTACCGAAACTAAAATTGCCATTCCAAAATCGAAAGAGCAAGAAAAGGCTGAATTATATGGCTCTTTAGGTTGGTCGCAATTTGAGAAGAGAGACTATATAAAATGCATTGAATATTGTAATAAATCGAATGCCGAATATGCATTGGGTTGGGTTTTGGCAAATAAGGGGTTGGCTCAATTAATTGAATCGGAAGAAGAAATGGCTTTTGAATCCTACTTAGGAGCCATCCCATTAATCAAAAAACAAGCAGACACTAAAAGAGTTTTTAGAAAAATCCTGAAGGATTTGAACGCTGCTATTCAATCGTGTATTCAGTTAGATGGAGCTTTGACAATAAAAAATTTAATTAAATTGGAGTTAAAATAGTAACAAGCAAATCATATAAAGATGAAATTTTTATTAGCCACCTTATTATTGTCAGCTTTATGCATTTCCAATTCCTCTGGACAAGTAATCCAAGGTAAGGTGGTTGGAGTGACAGATGGCGATACTTTTACATTATTGGATAAAGATTCAGTTCTTATAAAAGTTAGGTTGGCCAATATTGATTGCCCTGAAAAGAAGCAGCCCTATTCAGATAAAGCAACACAATTTACTTCCGATGCAATTTTTGGTGAAATGATTACGATAAAGAAACTGAAGTCTGATCGCTATCGAAGATATATTGCAATCGTTTTTTATGGTGATTCAATAAACTTAAATCAACAATTGGTGAAAAATGGTTTGGCGTGGGATTATGTGAAATATTCAAAGGATACACTCTTAAAAGAGTATCAGAAAAATGCAAGATTAATGAAGCTCGGATTATGGAGAGATAAAAACCCCATAGCCCCTTGGGATTGGCGTGATAAAAAGACAAAGAAATAATAGTATGAAATGGTGTCGAATTTTATTAATTCTGATTTCAATTGGGTTCACTACTCATGTGGCAGCTCAAACGGTATGTATCACTAAAACGGGTAAAAAATACCATACGAAGAGTTGTCATTATTTAAAGTATTCCAAAAAGGAGGTTGCTTTGGAAGACGCTATAAAATTTGGTTATGAAGCATGTCTAGTTTGTAAACCAAGTACAAAAGTAAATTCAGAAGAAAAGTCTCAACTTACTGAGACTAGAAAAACATCAAATAGACCACCACCACAAAGAAAATCTAATGTAAGTCAGTGTACAGGCACCACAAAATCTGGTTCGAGGTGCAAGCGTAAGACAAAAAATACTAGTGGACGTTGCTATCAGCATTAGCATTGTATGATTTTAATAGAGTAGTTTTATACTTTCATGTGCATATTCAAACACTATTTTATGCATTTTAAATAGATATATAGTATCGAAAGAGATAATTATCTCAAAAACATATCTTTACTTCTTAATTGTATACAGAACACTACTATGCGTATTTAAATGAAAATTAAACAATCAACAATTTTATTAATTGCAGGTATAGTTGCATTATTTATTCACTCGTACCGTCTGTTACAATTGTTTGGTTTTGGAAATATTTCAAACCCAGAGTTTACAACAGTTACTGTTTCTGACTGGATATTTCGATTTGTCTTTATGTTTTTTCATTGTTGGGTTATTATGCAGTTTAATATTGTGTGGCTGGACAAAATACTCCAATCTTCTATTGCTAGAGGAAGAAAAAAATGGACAAGAATTGTAGCAACTGTATTGGGGAATATTTTTATTTTGCATTTTGACCATTATATATTTACATACCTATATGAATTAATTTTTGGGTTGAAAGTTCCAGATTTGGAACAGTCGGGGGAACTTTTTGGGTGGTATATTGTATTAATAGCGTTGCTATTAATAATTTTTATAGTAAAATTACAGCTTAAAAGTAAAAATGATGCTATTGAAAAAGAACAACTTAAACAAGAAAAAACCAAAAGTGAACTTGTTGCGATAAAAAACCAAGTAAATCCACATTTTTTATTTAATTCATTAAACACCTTAAATTCTGTCATTCGGAATAATCCAGAAAACGCTACTGATTTTGTGGATAAACTTTCCTTTATGTATCGCTATATTTTACAAAGTAGCGAAAAAGGTTTAGTCACTTTAGCAGAAGAGTTGGAATTTTTAAATAGTTATGTATATCTAATTAATATTAGGTATGGTAATCGTTTTGAACTAAAAAATGATTTAAATCTGGATACTAACACAGTTGTAATACCAGTGCTTTCCTTACAACTATTGGTTGAAAATACTGTAAAACATAACGAAATTTCAGAGAGTAATCCTTTAATAGTAAATATTTATAATGATCGTAATTATATTAGTGTTGAAAACGAAATAAAACCTAGAACAAATTTGGAAGAAAGTACTGAAATGGGCTTTTAAATTTATCCAAACGCTATAAAATTCTAAAAGGAGAAGATATTAAGATTTATAAGGA
>JAESTG010000372.1 GCA_016763715.1 Flavobacteriaceae bacterium | reverse complement strand
ACGATGCCCAGGTCTTTCTGAGTGCATGGTCAAACCATGAAGTTGTCTCGATAATCCTACGGCAAAGTCACAGATGTCAATCGTTTCCTGTACTTCTCCCAATCCTTCTTGATAGCTTTTCCCCATCTCATAAGAAACCAATTTTCCAAGAGGTTCTTTCAAACGGCGTAACTCTTCACCAAATTGTCGAACGATTTCACCTCTCAAGGGAGCAGGCTTGGTTCTCCAAGTTTTAAAAGCAGTGGTCGCAGTGGTCATTACTTGTTCATATTCTTCTTTGGAAGTGGTCGTTACCTTTCCAATTAATTTACCGTCTACGGGTGAATACGAAGCTATTTCAGTACCTCCAGGAAACCAGTTGTTTCCAGTAGAAGTTCCGCTATTTGTGGCTTTGACACCTAGTTGTTTTAATGCATCTTCAATTCCGAAGGAAGTGGCTACAGTCGACATAATTATATAGTGTTTATATTGCTGAATTAATGCTGCGAATGTACGCAAATGAAGGAAGGTTTTGAAATGAATTAGAAAGAGATTGACTAGATTCCTAAATTTCCAATTTCCCTGAATCTAAACGAATAAAATCGTAAAATAATTTTCAGTATAAGGCTACTCTCCTATAAATCGAGGGTCAGTTTCCATTACTGTTCCGCAATTATTACAGGTACGATGTGCTTCAGAACTATAAAAATCTTTAAAATGAGGAAGAAAGTCCTTCTCTACATCGTGCAATTCAAAATAAACTTCGTGCAATTTGTTATTACAGTTGTCGCAAAACCATAAGAGTCCATCTGTATATCCTTGTCCAGCTCTTTTACGTTCCACAACCAACCCGATAGAATTCTCTCCACGAACTGGAGAATGAGGCATTTTAGCAGGATGTAAGTACATGTCACCAGGGCCTAAAGGCACTACTTTGCGTACACCATCATCTTGAAGAATTAGTTCAATATTTCCTTCCAATTGATAGAATAATTCTTCCGTTTCATTGTAATGATAATCCTTTCGAGCATTGGGCCCACCAACAATCATTACAATATAATCGCCTGAATCGACATAAAGGTTTTTATTCCCCACTGGAGGTTTTAACAAGTCTCGATTCTCGTCAATCCACTGATTTAAATTGAAAGGTTTTGAAATAGCCATTGCCGTATATTTATGTGTTTGCATAAAAATACGGCAAAAGCTTTAATTCTAAAAGAGGGAACTACTTTACTTTCTGTAAAAAATTTGAGTGAAGTAATAATGCCCCTTGGAGTTTTGCATTACGCCAAAACCAGAATGGGTATAATTTCCTTCAATAATACTTTTATGAGTTGGGCTATGAAGCCAAGCATTCACAACATTTTCAGCAGCTGTGTAACCCATCGCTACGTTTTCCGCAACCGATGACGCTCCTCTATCTTTCAAAGCTCTTGAACGTGCACTAAAATTATCGTGATTAATTTTTTCTAAATCAATCATATACTTTGTGTGCTCTACTGCATGGGCAGAAGCATATTGTTGATCAAGTTTAATTGTTCGAAGACCTAATGAAGTTCTGTGTTCGTTAACAAGAGCAAGAGTTTCGTTAGCCATTTGCCAATCGGTTTCTCTAGCTAAGTTAACGTCGATACTATAATTTGCTTCTTCAGCAATTACATCTTCATCTTTGGTACATGAGGCTACAGTCAAAAGTAAAACCATAGCAAGTAGGCTAGTCTTTAGTAATTTCATCTTACGGGGGACATCAAATTTGGGGCATGATGTTGAGTCAAATGTAGGAAAAAAACAACACAAAACGTACTTCAACGTTCATATTGTTCATTTAATCGATGTTTTAGGCTATTTCTCATAATATTTCCTACAATTAAAAACTTGTGACCCTCGGAGAACAGGGCAGTTTGTACTATATTCGTAAAGAAATATTAAGAGAATGAAAAAAATTAAAATTTTAACACTCTTCATCGGGTTTTTTATGCTTTTTAGCTGTAAAAATGAAATTGTACGCAAAAATTCGTCAGAAAATACTGAGAATCTGAGTTTTAAAAAATCAGAAAATTTCGGAATTGTTATTCATGGTGGAGCAGGAACCATTCTAAAGAAAAACATGAGTGATTCATTAGAGAACGCATATCGCGAAAAACTGGAAGAGGCTATTAAAGTGGGACATGAAATTCTGAAGAATGGCGGCGATGCGATGGATGCTGTTACAGCGACTATTAATATTATGGAAGATTCTCCCCTGTTCAATGCAGGGAAAGGCGCTGTTTTTACACACGAAGAGACCAACGAACTTGATGCTTCCGTAATGGACGGCGCCACTCTTAACGCAGGAGCCGTGGCTGGTGTAACTCATATAAAAAACCCAATTAACCTTGCCTTAGAGGTCATGAACAATAGTGATCATGTGATGCTCGCAGGAAAAGGAGCTGAAGTTTTTGCTCAATCCCGAGGAATTGAATTATTAGACCCTTCCTATTTTTATACAGAAAGAAGATTCAATTCATTACAACGTGTTAAACAAAAAGAGAGTGAAAAAGTAACCAGCAATTTCACCGATTCATTTATTAAAGATTCCAAGTTTGGAACTGTGGGCTGTGCGGCATTGGATAAAAATGGAAATTTGGCTGCAGGAACTTCTACTGGAGGAATGACCAATAAACGTTGGAACCGAATTGGTGATGCTCCCATTATTGGTGCCGGCACTTACGCAAACAATACCACCTGCGCTGTTTCTTCCACAGGATGGGGCGAATATTTTATCCGTGCTATGGTTGCCCACGACATTTCAGCAATGATGGAATACAAAGGAGTTTCGTTACAAGAAGCGGCGAGGGAAGTAATTCAAAAAAAGGTGCCTGCTCTTGGCGGTGATGGTGGAATTGTTGCCATAGACAAAGATGGCAATGTTGCAATGGAATTCAATACTGCGGGAATGTATCGTGCTCACATGAACGCAGAGGGGGAATTAATTGTAAAAATTTATTCAGAATAAATAACCTAAAACACATTATAAAAATGCAAAAAACTCCCTACTACGCTGTTATTTTCACCAACATCCAAACCCAAGACACCGAGGGCTATTCGGAAATGGCACAATCCATGGAAAACCTTGCCAAACAACAGCCTGGGTATTTAGGTTTTGAACACGCTCGTGAAAAAATGGGCATTGCCATTAGCTATTGGGAAAGTTTAGATGCAATTGCCAATTGGAAAGCCAATTTGGACCATCTAGATGCGCAAAGACTAGGCAAAGAACACTGGTATGAGTGGTATAAAACTCGTATTTGTCGTGTGGAACGAGAATATGAGTTTTTTAAAAACACAGAAAAATAGGATACAAACTTGACTAAATCTATCCAGTTTCTATAAAAATACTGTCCATTTAAGGCGACTTTTATTTTTTGTTAAACTCTTCCTAAATGTTAAAACCACATAAAACAATTTGAGGGTTCAGAACGTTACTGTTTCAATATCTCTCCATTAAAATACGATCAAGTTGCCATTTAAAAGACTCCTTTTGAGTTTTACGGGCTTTTTTGGCCTTTGAGCAATCATCTTTTTATTGTATTTTTAATATCGCTTCTTTTTATATTTATTTAAAAAAAGGAATCGCTAAACCATCAACTATGAAGCAACTTATCAGTCTGTTCGCATTGGTCATCATGCTCTTTTCATGCAACTACAAAACAGAAACTTCCGAAACCGATAACCTCTATAAATTCAAAGAGTATATTAGTTATAATACCTACGGAAATAAAAGCGTCACAACACCCATTTCAATAGAGTTAATGAAACTCGTGGAGTCCATGGAATTAACGCAGGAATTATCTTCAGATTATATAAAAATTTCTCCCAAAACGGAAGGGACGCTCATATTGGAAAACGGAAGAACGCTCATTTTTCAACCCAATGAATACCTCAAACCAGATACCGAATACACTATTTCGGTGCTGCTACATAAATTTTACGAAGACATTCCAAAGGAATATAAAACCTATACGTTCAGTTTTAAAACCATTGCACCCAATTTCAAAGTTGATTTGGACAACCTCCACTCTTATTCAAAAGAATGGCAGTATGTAACAGGCTCCATTTCTACCTCCGATATAGTTTCATTTGAAAAGGCAAAACAATTAGTACAAGCCACTCAAAACGGTAAAACTCTATCCATCGTTTGGCCTCAAGAATCTGGGGCAGGTAAATTTTTCAATTTCACCATCGACAGCATACAAAGAGCAATAAATGACTCGAACATTGACGTATCCTGGGATGGAAAACCAATCGAAGCGGCGCTCAAAGGAAGCAATTCCTTTGCAATTCCTGGTCAAAATAATTTCAAAGTTGTAGATGTAAAAAGTACTTACGCACCTCAATCATCATTGTCCATAAATTTTTCAGATCCTCTGCGTGAAAATCAAAATTTCGCTGGACTAGTTAACGTAGAACATGCACAGAATCTGCGCTTTGAAGTAGACGGAAACCTACTTCACATTTATCCTACAAATAGAATTATTGGGAATGTTCGGCTTACTTTATTCAACGGAATTAAAAATGACAGTGGATATAATTTAAAAAAAGAATTTTCAGAACTAATCTCGTTCGAACAGCTAAAACCAGCACTTCAACTCATCTCAAATGGAGTGATTCTTCCCAACGCTTCCTCTACACCCATTTACTTTAAAGCAGTAAATCTTGCTAAAGTTGATGTGCGAGTTATTCAAATATTTGAAGATAATATGTTGCAGTTTTTACAAAGCTCAAAGCTCAATAATAATAGCATTTACGATGTAAAGCGAGTAGGGCGGAGAATTGCGAAAAAAACCATCAATTTACAGGACAAAGGCATGGGCGATGATGGGCTCTGGAAGGCATATGGAGTGAATCTTTCGGAGTATTTTAATGTGTCTCCTGGTTCTTTATATCGAATTGAAATTAGTTTTACAAAAGAGTATATAACCTATAATTGTGACTCATCTACTTCCGAAGAAACTGAAGAAGATAGCTATGAGGAAGACTATTATTACGAAGAGGATTTTTCGGCAGACCTATCTGGTGACCAAGAGGTGTTAGAGGAACGGTATTGGGACAATGAAATCTATAATTATCGTCGTTATAACTACAATTGGGAGCAACGAGACAATCCATGCCATGCGGCTTACTACAATGAAGACCGAATTGTTAGCACCAATGTTTTAGGTAGTGACCTTGGGCTTATCGTAAAAAAAGGAAACAACCGATCCTATCATTTTGCAGCAAGTAATCTCCTCACAACACAACCTCAACCGGGAACTAAAATTAAATTATACAATTTTCAGCAACAACTTATTGAAACGGTAGATACTGATAATGATGGTCTTGCCATAATTGATAGTGATAAAAACGCAGCCTTTGCAGTAGCTCAAAAAGGAAGCAATTATGCCTACGTCCGTCTGGAAGATGGAAATGCGCTTTCACTCAGTAAATTTGATGTTTCTGGAAAAACACTTCAAAAAGGGTTGAAAGGGTTTTTATACACGGAACGAGGCGTTTATCGTCCAGGAGACAGTATTCACCTCACATTCGCCTTTAATGATGCCAGTAATCCATTACCCAAAAACCATCCTGTAAAACTAGAGGTCACAGATGCACGTGGAAAATTAATCAACCGATGGGTTGTGAATAATAGTGTAAATGGGTTCTATTATTTCCCCATTGCAACCTCAGTGACAGCACCAACAGGAAATTGGAATGCAACTGTAACTGTTGGTGGTGCAACCTTCAGCAAAACACTGAAAGTAGCCACGATCAAGCCCAACCGTTTAAAATTAAAACTCAATTTTCAAGATGAAATATTAGATGCTAGTAAACCTATCATTGGGAGTGTAGAAGGGTTATGGCTTCATGGAGCACCCGCACGGAATTTGAAAATAGAAATGGTAACAACTTTACGGAGTACTACCACAGCATTTGATGGATACAATGGATATCTATTTAATGACCCCATTAGAAGCTTTAACGAAATAGAAATTCCTATTCTGAAAAGCCAACTTTCTGAAAGGGGTTTGATAGATTTCAATAAAAACATCTCTCTAAATAGTAATGCTCCAGGTATGCTAAAGGCCACTTTTTTAACGAAAGTGTTTGAAGGCGGAGGCGATTTTTCTATCGATGTATTTTCAAAAAATCTTGCTCCTTATTCTCATTTTGTAGGGTTACGTTCTCCTGAAGCCAAGCGATATGGCTCTTATTACACAGATGAAGATACAGAGTTTGATGTCGCAACGGTGGATGCACAAGGAAAAGCCAGTGGTCAACGCACATTGGAGGTCCAGATTTTCGAAATAGAATGGCGGTGGTGGTGGAATAGAGGCTACGACAACCTTTCCCGATATGAAAATGCGACTGTACATAAGCCCATAAAAATATCTAACCTCACAACAGATGGTAAAGGAAAGGCCAACTTCAATGTCAATATCCCTGAGAATGATGGAGGTCGTTACTTGATTCGAATAAAAGACAAAGCATCTGGTCATACTACGGGTCGAGTAGCCTATTTCTATCGTGACTGGTGGAAACGCCCAAGTGATGGAAACTCAGAAAGTTCAAAAATGTTACTTTTTTCAGCAGACAAAGAGACCTATAATGTAGGTGATAACGCAATCATTAACTTCCCTTCTGGTGCTGATGGAAGAGCCTTAATAAGTGTAGAAAATGGAACGGAAGTATTGTCTACTCAATGGGTGGAAACAAAACAGGGCGAAACTCAGGTGAGTATTCCAATTAGTAAAGAAATGGCGCCCAATATATTCGTCAATATTTCTCTTTTACAACCGCACGAACAAACTAAAAATGACTTACCCATTCGATTGTATGGAGTGGTTCCTATTTTGGTTGAAGATAAAACTACTATCCTAAATCCATCATTGGACATGCCAGATGTGCTTCGTCCTGAAGAAAGTTTCACAGTTACTGTTTCTGAAGAAAATAAAAAGGCTATGACCTATACCATTGCAATGGTTGATGAAGGTTTGCTTGATTTAACTCGCTTCCCAACTCCAAAAATTCATGAAGCATTTTACACACGTGAAGCTTTGGGGGTAAAAACCTTCGACATTTTCGATTATGTGATTGGTGCTTAGTCGGGTAGTGTCAATAATATTTATGCCGTCGGGGGTGGCGATGAGGCCGCTGGAGCGAAAAATAGAAAAGCGGATAGATTTAAGCCTGTGGTTCATTACTTAGGGCCGTTCGAACTTAAAGCGGGCAAAAAAGCTTCTCATGAAATTAAAATGCCAAACTATATTGGTTCGGTTCGAACTATGATTATTGCTGGTGACACCAAGAAAAGCGCCTATGGAAAAAGCGACAAAACTACTCCTGTAAGAAAACCATTAATGGTCTTGGCTTCTCTTCCGCGAAAACTGTCACCTGGTGAAAAAGTCACACTCCCAGTTACCATTTTTGCGATGGAAAATAAAATAAAAAATGTGGATGTCTCAGTAAAAGTTGGAGATGCACTAAAACCTCTTAACGGAACTTCCAAAAGAATTTCTTTTGCCGAAATTGGGGAGCAAATTGTCAATTTTGAATTTGAAGTACTGCCAGCCACCAAATTTCAAACCATAGAAATCTCAGTTTCAGGGAGTGGTGAAACAGCTCGTTTTGATGTTGAAATAGACGTTGAAAATCCAAATCCAATTTCGCAAAAAACAACACAGTACAGCCTAAGTGAAAATGCTACGGAACAAATCAATTTTGACACTTATGGCGTAGCTGGCAGCAACGGAGCCACTTTAGAATTTTCAACCTTACCACCAATGAATTTTAGTCGACGCATGGAATATCTTATCCGATATCCACATGGTTGTATTGAACAAACTACCTCGAGCGCCTTTCCTCAATTATTTCTCGATGATATATTTGATATCACTTTCAATAAAAAAACTGAAATTGAAACAAACATCAAAGCAGCTATCAAACGACTAGGAAACTTTCAAACCACTACTGGCGGACTAAGTTACTGGCCTGGGGAACGCGAAGCAAATCAATGGGGGACCAACTACGGTGGACATTTTATGTTGGAAGCCAAACAGAAGGGATATGTACTACCCATT
>JAESTG010000371.1 GCA_016763715.1 Flavobacteriaceae bacterium | reverse complement strand
TTTCAAGAATTTCAGAAAAAAAATTCAGAAATAAACGTTGCTTCGGGTTGGAAAGTTTGGGGATGGATTCAGAAAAATAAGGCCGTGATTGTTATTCTACTTATCACACTCTTTACAATCACTGTCATTACTTACGTAAATAGAGAACATTGGATGGAGTGGAAAATAGATCATTATACTGAGGTTTCTTTCAACACTGAAAAGCTCACCAACGGAACACTCAAATTGTATAATAAAGATCGAATTGACCATTTTCGACAAGTATCCCCAAAGTGCGGCTACCCTTTCTTTAAAGAAGACGGAAGTGAGAACCTTTGGTATGGAAAAAACAAAAATGGCGTTTATGAATACTTCACAGATTTAGGGCTGCACCCAGGTACTGGAAAAACGCTAAAAAGAATCACGGAGTACATGGTTAAGAATCATATTTGTGATTCTTTTTAATTTTTAAACCGATTAGCAGCTTCTCTCTCCAACACTTCTCGATGATCTGGATGTGCAATGGAAATCAACTCTTTGGCACGTTGTTCCAAGCTTTTCCCGAATAAATTAATCACTCCATATTCGGTGACTACATAATGTACGTGGGCTCTTGTGGTGGTTACACTAGCACCTTGCTTCAGAAAAGAAGATATTTTAGAAACTCCTTTGGAAGTAACCGAAGGCATAGCAATAATAGGTTTGCCATTTTCAGAAAGAGAGGCACCACGTATAAAATCCATCTGACCTCCTACTCCTGAATATTGATAAGCCCCAATCGAATCGGCGCAGACTTGCCCTGTGAGATCAATTTCGATGGCACTATTAATGGCTGTTACTTTTGGGTTTTGTCGAATAATGGCTGTGTCATTTGTATAACCAGCTTCTTTAAAATGTACAATGGGATTGTCGTCAATAAAATCGTATAACTTTTGAGTTCCCATGGCAAAGCAAGTCACAATTTTACCTGTTTTAATTTCCTTCTCCACTCCATTAATAATTCCCTTTTCGACCAAGGGCAAAATTCCATCACTAAACATTTCAGTATGTACTCCTAATCGTTGGTGATTCATTAAATTACTGAGGACTGCGTTCGGAATGTTCCCTATCCCCATTTGTAAAGTGGCGCCATCTTCTACCAACCCTGCCACATGTTTACCAATTGTAGCTTCAATCTCGTTAGGCTTAGTCAATGGAAACACATGAATAGGATGATCCACCTCGACACCAAAGTCAATATTTCGTATATGAACAATCCCATCACCATGTGTTCTAGGTACCTGAGGATTGATTAAAGCTACTACCTTTTTAGCCGTTTGTATAGCGGGTAATACAATATCTACCGAAACTCCAAGGGAACAATACCCATGACGATCTGGTGGGGACACTTGAATAAAAGCGACATCTATAGGGAGTATATTTCTTCTGAACAGCCAATGAATTTCACTCAAAAATATCGGGATATAATCGCCAGTAAGTGTATTTACTCCTTCCCTTACATTGGCTCCCACAAAACAGGTATTTAACCGAAAGGCCTTGCTATAAGGTTCTCTTGTGTATTTTGCATCTCCGTGGGTATGAATTTGCATGATTTCTACATTCTCCAAATCCTCATAGCGCTCACATAGGGAGTCTATCAACAAATTTGGTGTCATAGCGGCTCCTTGAAAAAAGACTCGACTATTAGACTTTACTACTGAAACAGCCTCTTGGACTGAAACAATCTTTAAATGACTCATCGCAAAATTGAATTTAAATTGCTGAAACTACTTTTTGTGTGGGTTTAGAAGATGCGGTTAAGGCTACCAAATCCTCAACGATAGATTTCCCACCATCCTTGAGATACCACAATTGAAGGCTTTGTTTAAAAGCATCATCAATTACGCCATGCTCGTTTTTATAATCAACCACCAATTGAGTGGCACGTTTCGACCGAGAGCCCCACGTATTGATTACTTCCATTTGATCATCCAAAACAATCAGTTTTGGAATGGATTTGGCTCCGTTGGTTAAGAAATGACTCATGAATTCCTCATTCTCATCACGTAATATAATTTTTAACGTCAATTTTGAAGTCGCTGAAGTTATTTTATGAAGCACTGGAATGGTTTGAACAGCATCAGCACACCAACTTTCAACAATTATCAGCCAGGTTTGATGGGAAGGTAAATTTCTAAAGTGCTCCAACGCAATGTCCGAAATGGAGATTGTTTTATCCAGTCTTTTGAGCCGGCTTGAGTTCAATTTGGTGAAGGCAATTTTTTGTTCCGAAGTGTCGGCTCCTGTAGTTCTTTTTTGCTGAACCAAATCGAGAACAAGTGTCTTGTAATCTTCATAATTCATTGCATTGCGGCAGGTATTTTTGAGCAGTGTAGTCATAGATTATTGAATTGAATTCTTGTCTGAATTGACTACAAAATTATCGAATAATTTGTTCCTGGGAAATGATATTAGTCATTCCTCACTATCGAATTTTGATAGCAAAAACAGCTTCATTCAGTATCTTAAAAATCTTTCTTTTCAGCCTTTCTTTTTATGAAATAACCAGGAATCAAAACCCACAAAACAAGCACTCCTGAAGACAATAATATCCCAAACCCAGTCCCAAAGAACTTATGGAATACCGCTCCCGTATAGCCAAGTAAGGCTGAAATGTCTAGTTTCAGTAAAATTAAAACCCTAGAAAGATCAATGGGGTTGAACATTGTGGCTGTTAACGAAAAAGTATCCAATGGATATTCTTCAAATACAATTAATGACATCAGAAAAAGCCCGTCGTAAATTACAGCCATGAATAGCCAGAGGAGAATAGCATACCCAAAACCTTTGATTTTGTTTTCATTAGAAAGAGCAATATTATAGGCAAGCGCAGTAAAGATTAAGGTGAGAAAAGACCCCGTTATCAAAAGCAGTGAAAAATCCCAAATAGCACTCGATTTAAAAATTCCGTAGAAAACAAAAGGAATTCCAAGTCCAAGAATCAAACTCATGGAAAGGGACAATGCAACTCCCAAATACTGGCCTAAAAAAATAGACGAACGTTTTACGGGTTGTGCCAATAACAATTCTGTAAATTCCTTCGAACTATAATAATACATTACCCCAAAAACAGTACTAATTAAAGGCACCAGGATAATAATTACATTCATGAGAGTTATGATTGCCTTTGATAAATTATTATTCAGAAATAGCAATACAACACCAAGCAATAGATAGAATGCGAAATACACATAACTCCAGCGGCTTCGCATAAGATCGAAAAAACTATATTTTAATATTTTAATCATA
>JAESTG010000370.1 GCA_016763715.1 Flavobacteriaceae bacterium | reverse complement strand
TTTACTGATGGTTGGATCTACCAACTTCTCTGCCCGAAAGCGAATGCTCAAAAAGTTGAATATTCTTTCCGAAACGGAAAGCACAACGAACATCAATGATATTATTGCCGCTTGTACAAAAATGGGGGAAAGCCATACAGGAGCACTCATTGTTATTAAACGAAATAATAATTTGGAGTTTGTAAAAACAAGTGGTGACACCATGCAAGCTGAAGTGAATCAACCCATTATTGAAAGTGTTTTTTATAAAAATAGCCCGTTACATGACGGTGCCATGCTAATTGAAGACAATATAATTACCGCAACTCGGGTGATTCTTCCTGTTTCCAACGATAAAAATATTCCTCTACGTTTTGGACTCCGACACCGAGCAGCATTAGGTATTACCGAAAAAACCGACGCTGTTTGCCTAGTTGTTTCCGAAGAAAATGGGCAAATATCCTACTTAAAAGAAGGTGATTTTGTATTATTTGATGGCACTGACGAATTGAAAGCTCAATTAAAAAAAGACCTAACTTTTTAAGTCATTATGAAGTGTAAGAACTGTAAGATTAATCTTTTGGACGATGATATGTTTTGTCATGTTTGTGGGGCGAAAGTAATAAGAAACAAGCTCACATTAAAAAACCTTTGGAATGATTTTAGCGAACAATTTCTGAATTATGACAATCGGCTTTTGAAAACCTATTTTGGTATTTTTTTAAGACCTGCTGAAACTATTGGAGCTTACATTAGTGGTACTCGAAAAAAATATGTGAATGTGGTTAGTTATTTTGCCTTAGCAATAACTCTAATTGGAATTCAAATTTTTATTATCCGAAAATTTTACCCTGAAGCTCTTGATATTTCTGTGATATTACCAGATTCGGCAGTAAACGAAAGCATGACCGATATAGACTGGATCTATGATTATATGTCCATATTCGCACTGTTAAACATTCCGTTATATGGATTGATTGCAAAATTGACTTTCGTTGGGTTAAAAAAATTCAATTATACGGAGCATGTAGTTATTCAAACTTATATCCAAGCGCAATTTAATATTACAAGTTCCATTTTCATTACGCTATTAGTCGCTCTATTTGGATGGAATTACTACATTTTGGGGTATATATCTATATTTATTATGATGATTTTCACCTCCTATACTTACAAAAAACTATATCCACTTAAATTATCAAGTTTATTTTTGAGGCTATTACTGTTTTTTGGGATCATCATTTTAACATCAATTGTTATGGTGATTGTACAATTGACTATTAGTATAATGCTCGCAGGAGGTTTTGAAGAATTCTTTTTAGAAGTAAAAGAACAACAAGGGGTAAGCTATATTACTTCTTCAGTCATAAACTGGACTTCGTAGAGATTTTTGTAAAATCCATTTTCTCGTTGAAGTAATTCTTTGTGAGTTCCTTTTTCGACAATTTTACCGGCGTCCATAACCAAAATCTGGTCCGCTTTTTTGATGGTTGCTAGTCTATGCGCAATCACAATTGAGGTACGACCCTTCGTAATAGAATCGGTAGCATTTTGAATCATTTCTTCGGAATAGGAATCGATAGAAGATGTAGCTTCGTCCAAAACTAAAATACTAGGTTTACTAACATACGCACGCAAAAAGGCAATCAATTGTCGTTGCCCTGAAGACAACATTGCGCCTCGTTCCTTCACATTGTACTGATACCCTCCAGGGAGTGACATTATAAAAGAATGCACCCCTATTTCCTTGGCGGCGGCAATCACTTCGTCCTCAGTAATAGTTTTATCTCCCAATGTGATATTAGCAAAAATGGTTTCAGCAAACAAAAAGACATCCTGTAACACTACGGCAATATGGTCACGCAAGGAAGCAAGTCTATAATCCTTAATAGAAGTACCGTCAATTAATATATCTCCACTATTAATTTCATAAAAACGAGAAAGCAGATTAATAATAGTAGATTTCCCAGCTCCAGTAGCTCCCACCAAGGCTATAGTTTGCCCAGATGTAACACTAAAACTAATTCCCTTAATTACCTCAACATCATCGCTATAGCCAAAATGAACGTCTTTAAAATCAATAGTGCCTTCCACCTCAGTTAAATTGATAGTCCCTTCATCCACAATATGAGAGGAAGTATCCAAAATCTCAAAAACCCGGGTCGCCGCCACCATTCCCATTTGAAGTGTATTAAACTTATCGGCTATTTGTCGTAACGGCCGAAATAACATTTGGGCCAATGTTATAAAACCCGTTATAAGTCCAAGCGTAATTGTACCATTCGGAGAAGCATTGAGACCACCATACCAAACAACAAGCCCTATGGCTACAGAGGAGGACATTTCAGCAATAGGAAAAAAGATGGAATTGTACCAAACCGTTTTAATCCATGCCTTTTTATGTTTGTTATTAATCTCTTTGAAGATCTTATATTCTGAATTTTCTTGCGCAAACACTTGCACTATTTTCATCCCTGTGACTCGTTCCTGTACAAATGAATTAAGGTTTGCCACCTGATTTCGCACTTCCTCAAAGGCGCCTTTCATCGCTCTTTGAAAAACTCTTGTAGCATATAATAAGAAGGGCATAATTGTAAAAACAATAAGCGCTAATTGCCAACTTTGAAATAACATCACTCCAGCAATCACAAACATTTTCAGCAAATCGCTAATAATCATGAATAATCCCTGACTAAAAATACTGGAAATCGTTTCAATATCATTAACCGCTCTGGTGGTAAGTCTCCCTACAGAACTCTTATCGAAATACTTCATTTTAAAGCTCAGCATCAACGTAAAAAGCTTCACACGAATATCCCGAATTACGTGTTGCCCAAGCCAATTGGCATAATAAATAAAACCGAATTGAAACAACACCTCTAATAATAGCACACCAATCATTAAAGAGACAAAGAAGACTAATCGTTCCCAATCGTTTAGTAAAATTGCGTCGTCTATGGTGACTTGTAATAATATAGGTGTCAAAACACCCAATGCGGCCATGGCCAAGGCAGCAAAACCTACAAAATAGAAGGTCAAACGATATTTACTGGTATAAGCCAATAATCGTTTAAAGAGATTAAAATCGAATGCCTTTCCAGATGATGCCATAAACTAATGCTACTCTAAAGGGTTTTGATTGTGTTTTGTATAATTCGGTCTGGATATGTCACTTTGGTCAAGTACAATCCATGTGCTGGCGCAGACGTTTTCGCCTTGCTTCGGTCCTTGCTTTGAATGATTGTGTGAAAGTCATCTTTAGTAATTTTACCTAAACCTATCTCTAACAAAGTTCCAACAATAGCTCGAACCATATTTCGTAAAAAACGATCTGCAACAATGGTAAAAACGAGCTCATTCCCACGAACGCTCCAAGCCGCTTCTTTGATATCACAATGATACGTTTTTACTCCAGTTTTATTTCGGGAGAAGCATTGAAAATCGGTATACTCCAATAAAATTTTTGCGGCTTCATTCATGCTATCCACATCCAATTTTTTATGAATTAAGCACATAAAGTCAAATTGAAACGGATCTTTAACCGTTGTAACCAGATACTCATAGGCTCTTTCTACTGCATCAAATCTTGCATGTGCATCTTTAGGAACAGAAATGATTTTTTTTACTGAAATATCCTTCGGAAGCAAACAATTAATCCGAAAAACACAATCGATAACATTTTTAATCTCATTAATATCGAAATGCGCAAACAACTGTCTAGCATGAACTCCTGTGTCTGTTCTACCGGCACCCATCACCTTTATTTTATTTCGAAAAACAGTAGACATTGCATCCTCCAATACCTCCTGAATACTCACCGCATCTGGCTGAATTTGCCATCCATGATAGTTTTTCCCGTTGTAAGCTATTTCAATAAAATATCGCAAGAATTATTTCAGTATTAGAAAACAAAAATACGAAATCGACACAAGAGGCAAAGGTTAATCTATTCATAAATACATTAATGACAAGGATAAAAATAATAGTGATAAATTATCCGAATAACTTATACCTTAGCACTCCATAAACTCCTAAAATTTTCTAGTGACTAAAATTCTTCTCCTAAGTGATACCCACAGTTACATGGATGACACCATCCTAAAACACATTATGAATGCGGATGAAGTCTGGCATGCTGGAGATATTGGGGATTTAAAAGTTACGGATGCCATTAAAAAGCTAAAACCGTTGAGAGCGGTTTATGGTAATATAGATAATGCCGAGGCTCGCAGTGAATTTCCATTAGATCTTCGTTTTATGTGCGAGGGTGTTGATGTTTGGATTACTCATATTGGAGGCTATCCGAATCGATATAACCAAAGAATTCGTGAAGCCATTAGGTTACATCCACCTAAGCTATTTATAACTGGGCATTCACATATATTGAAGGTCATGAATGATAAAAAACTAAAGCTACTTCATATGAACCCTGGAGCCATAGGTAAACATGGGTTTCATAAAGAGAGAACCATGCTACGATTTGAGATTGATGGTAAAGAAATCAAAAACTTAGAAGTGATTGAAATTACACGTTAGCATAAGAAAAAATTAAAAAACCCTCAAAATTGGCATATTTTGAGGGTTTCGCACTAATAATACTAAGTACAGTTTTAGCGCAATCGATCTACAGATTTTACGAGGTTCTCGTCCCTTTTGATGGCCTTATTAGCCAACACTAAAAAAACGATAGAAATGATAGGAA
>JAESTG010000369.1 GCA_016763715.1 Flavobacteriaceae bacterium | reverse complement strand
TATGGTAGGTTTGAACTTCAAAATGCCACTGCTTTACTTCAGTTTCAGAAAAAGGGAATCACTCAAGAATTACTACACAATTTAAAGTATCGAGGGCAGCATAAAATTTCAAGTTTTCTGGGAAAATGGCTAGGTGCAGAACTCTCCGAAGATAAAAAATATCAAAGTATAGAAATGGTTATTCCAGTTCCTTTGCACAAACAAAAACTAAAAAAAAGGGGCTACAATCAGGTGAGTGGTTTACGTTACGTTGCCCATTTGCAAGGGAATAGAATTGAGTGCTGAATTCCCTAAACCCAAGGATTATCCTACTACCATTACCAATCTAGGTGAGGCAATAAAGAGGAAACGCATTGATTTACGTCTACCCAAAACGGAACTCGCACGAGCCTTTGGCGTAAATCCAAACACGATTTGGCAGAGGGAAGACCGAGGGAAAAAGCCAAACACCTCTTTGATGAAAAAAATTATTGAATGGTTAGGTTACGTTCCCCCACTTGGCATTGATGAATCCACTCTTGGCGGTCAACTCGTTATATACCGAGCAAAACATGGCTATACCCAAGAAGATGTTTCTGGGATGCTTCGAATAAATAATAGGGAAGTGAGTAAGATTGAGAGTGGTGAAGATGTTGAGCCAGTGTATCTTGAAAAGGTTAGAGAATTATTGAATCAACCTACTTTTATTTGAAGGTTTATAGTCATTACATGATTTAATCATAAATTATGTAAAAAACAAAGGGAGTTCAGTGCCTTTAACTTTCTAAAATCGAGCCTATTTTTCAAATATCGTTGGAATCCAATTTTTTATAATGATACTTTAAAATTAGAAACTTTCAACAGTTTTTATGTAAGCTAGCTTACACTTAACTCCTGAAAACGAAGATAACAAAGCTTTAATTTATGTTAAAAACCAGCTTTTTTGTAGTTTTCTGAAACTTCATTTTCCGTGTTTTAGAGCCTGTTTTACTGATGTTTTCATTGATTTATTCCTATGATAACGTTGTTTTATAAAAATGCTTTTGTCAAATTTCCGTAAGAAGTGATTTTTTACTCGTCTGAATTGACATCAGAAATACAAACTCTTTTTGATATCAAAAAAAATCGGCCGATTGCTTTTAGACTTAATAAACTTAACGAAAATAAAATTAAATAATTAATATGAAAACTTTAAGAAATTTAGCACTTAGTGCAATCGCAATTACAGCATTTATTAGCTGTAATACAGACGACGACATTAACGAAGTACCTGTATTAGAAACTCCAGATGCAGCCACCTTATTATTAACAAGTATTGAAACCGATGGAGGAACTCCATACAATGCCAGTAACCCTGCTCTTACTTTTACCCAAGCCCAAAACGTGTTTATACCAAGCGTTTTAGGAATCGATTATCGTATGGATAGAAATGTAGTGCCTGCTGGCCCTACGGCTCGATTTCCTATGTTCCAAGGATGGGAAACATTATCTAATGGAGATCGAAGAGAAGGGTATTATGTAATCACCGAAGCATCTGATATTGATTTAGCAAGAGCATTAGGGATTATCTTTTCGCCTAGAATGGCAGTGTCCATAGGGTCTGGTGGTGAGCAAAACTCACAATGGACTGATGATGGGAGATTGATTTTTGAAGGAACTGTGGATTTTTCTCCAACCAGATCTTTAATACCCGGAGGAAAAGATGGCCTGCTATTCGGGTTTCCTCCAGCAGAAGTTAACCCTGGAGCCATCGCGGATGATAATTGGTCATCCTATGTTGTCTTACCAGATAGCAACATTGTAATCAACGCTCAACTAGTAGCAAACAGCACAGGAATTCACGATAGAATTCCAAATCCAAATGGAAATACTCAAGCCGATGAAGACGATCTTAATAATCCAAACTTAGCCATAAACCAAGCGTCGGTGGTTATGCAACTTTTAGATGGATGGCAAGATGACAAACCCTATTATTTCCACATTGTGACGGATGCCTCAGACCCGGGGCCTGCTACCATCGAGTTAGGTGTATATGCCCCAAGACTGAATAATTTACCAACCTTCGGGTTATTCCCTGGTGGTTCTATGTTACCTTTTAGCCCGACTGCCAACGGTAGAACTTTTGATAATGGAGATGGATATGGAGTCCAAGGACTGAACGCAGCTTCTTTAAGCGAACGTCAGGTACAAGACCCGACAAACACATTTCCAATTGATCCTAGTGATTCGAGATATGCACCTATGTGGGATGCCCATATTACCGAATTTACCGTACCTGAAGGCGAGCGTCCAATATTAAGAAGTTTTGCTCAAGTAAATGATCTTTTAGAACAGGGTATCTTGATCCCTTTTAGAGGGAATGCCAACCCAAGCCCTTTAGCAAATTCGTTATCCGATTTACTTACTGCAACAGGTGCTATCATAAACTGTCCAGTAATCACTCAACCGGATGCAAGCGTAATAGGTACTCAAATTGGGCTACCGAGAAACTAAACAGTATGTTTTAAATAAATAATTTTTTTAAGTTTGTTTATGAAAAGCTTGGTCGTAGAAATACTTCTAAGCTTTTTGGATTTATTCCTTTAAATAGGTCACAAGGTCAATCCCACAACATTGCCGACAACAGGCCTATAAGAACCTTAAACTTTGTGTAATTACTCTCGTTACTCATAACTTTTGTTTTAAATTTAGATTTAAGTTTGTGGGTCAAAATGTATGAAACTCATAAATCCTCGCACGTTTACAAAATGGTAAAAAGACTTAAATTATGTTAAATCTCCTATTTCCAGAGGTTTGCGGCGGTTGCAAATCACCTTTAATGAAATCGGAATTAGTTATTTGCACACAATGTAGAAACAACCTTCCCATTGCTTGTTATCACCGAACTGACAATGATACAATGAAACAGGTGTTTTATGGTAGGTTTGAACTTCAAAATGCCACTGCTTTACTTCAGTTTCAGAAAAAGGGAATCACTCAAGAATTACTACACAATTTAAAGTATCGAGGGCAGCATAAAATTTCAAGTTTTCTAGGAAAATGGCTAGGTGCAGAACTTTCCGAAGATAAAAAATATCAAAGTATAGAAATGGTTATTCCAGTTCCTTTGCACAAGCAAAAGCTAAAAAAAAGAGGCTACAATCAGGTAAGTGGTTTTGGAAAAGAAATAGCAATTGCATTGGGCGTACCTTTTAAGGAAGATGTATTGCTGAAAGTGTCCAAAACCAGCTCACAAGTATTCAAAAAAAGAGGAACTCGCTTTGATGGATCCGAAATATTTACAATCCAAAACCCAGAAATTATTACTGAAAAACATATACTACTCGTAGATGATATCGTTACCACTGGAGCAACTCTCGAGAATTGCGCGACTGAATTACTAAAAGCTGGCGACGTTACTTTAAGTGTTGCAACCATGGCTATTGCCTAATGTTTCTACCACAATTTTGAGCATGTAAATCCCTTTATTCTCTCTCTTTCACAGGAATTGAGTCGTTGGGGTTTTTTTAATAAAAAATCTTCCTATTTTTGTAGGGATGAATGCTACTTTTCGCCACGTCCTAATTGTCCTTACAACAATTCTACTATTTTCCAATTGCGCGAAAAGAGGAACTCCCTCTGGAGGCCCAAAAGATTCAATTCCTCCAATGATTATTCGTAGTTCGCCAGAAAATTTTACGACTCATTTTACTGGAGATGAAATTCGAATTTACTTCGATGAATATATTAAACTAAAAGATCTTCAGCAAAACTTAATCATTTCACCCCCTTTAGAATACCAGCCAATCATAACCCCACTCAACACCTCTAAAGTTCTGAAAATAAAAATATTAGATACCCTTAAAGAAAATACTACCTACTCTTTTAATTTTGGAAAAAGTATTGTTGATAATAACGAGGAAAACGAATTTGAATATTACAAGTACATATTTTCAACAGGCGATTACATTGATAGCTTAACCGTTAAAGGAAAAATTGAAGACGCCTTGCTTGCAAGACCAGATAAGCCAACTACTATTCTTTTGTATGAAATAACAGAATCTTTCAATGATTCTATTATTTATTCTGAAAAACCCACCTACATCACAACCACTAGAGATAGCACTCAAACCTTTGAACTAACCAATTTAAAGGAAGGCAATTTTCTACTTATCGCACTGCAAGAAGAAATTAACAACTACACTTTTGAGCCGAAAAAAGATAAGATTGGATTTATAGACGGAGTTATTTCTACACCCAACGATAGCACATACACGCTTTCACTATTTAAAGAAATTCCAACCTATAAAATTGCACGCCCAAGTCATGCGAGCAAACATAAAATTATTTTTGGATACGATGGTGTTGGAGATGCTATTGAACTCACACCCATTACTGAGCTTCCATCTAATTTTACATCAACGGTCTATTGGGATTCTCAAACAGACTCTTTGAATTACTATTTCAAACCCGCCATCGACATTGAGCAAACCGACACGCTTTACTTTCTAGCGAAAAATAAATTGGTAACAGATACTTTAATTGTAAAAATGCGGGATTTATTTGCCGATTCTTTACTAGTTAGTCGCGTTGGAGCTACGGTTATGATTCCCAGAGACACTTTAAAATTAGGAAGCAACAATCCTATTATTTCTATTAATTCTGAAAAGATAAAGGTGATGGATAAGGATTCTGTCGCTATCCCATTCACTACATCCTTGAATAAAAAATACAACATTGCCTCAATTCTATTTCCGAAAACTGAGTTACAACAATATCGCATTGAGCTACTTCCCGAGGCTTTGATAGATTATTTTGAAAACACCAACGACACCCTCAATTATGGTGTCCGAACACTAGAACTTTCAGACTATGGAGAGCTAGGAATGACCTTGCAAAATGTTGAACAATATCCTATTATCGTGGAGTTAGTAAGTAGCAAATACAAAGTAGTTGCTTCGCAGTATCTTACTGAAAATGCTCCGCTTTATTTTAATTATTTGAGTCCAGATAAATATTACTTCCGTGTTATCTTCGATGAAAACGAAAATGGAAAATGGGACACAGGAAGCTTTTTAGACAAACGACAACCCGAAACAGTAATTTACTTTCCGAAGAAAATAGACATCCGCTCTAACTTCTTTATTAATGAATCTTTTACGCTAGAGTAAAGTCATCCTTATCTTCCAAAAACTGAAGATGATTTCTATTTGAAACAACATGCTCTTTGGAAAGCGTGATTGTTTCGATAAATTCCTGCTCAAATTTTGATGTAGAAATCCGTTCACCTAAGACATCATAAACTGCCGTGTGACCAATATATTCAAAACCGTTCCCATCTAGGCCCACCCTATTTACGCCTATACAATAAGACATGTTTTCTATAGCTCGAGCTTTAAGCAATGCATCCCAAGCGGAAATTCGCTTTTTAGGCCAATTGGCTGCATAAATAAGGACATCGTAATTGACTGTGTTTCGTGCCCAAACTGGAAATCGGAGGTCGTAACATATTAAAGGACATATCTTCCAATCTCTATACTCTATGATAATTCGTTCTTCTCCTGCCTTAAAAGTTTTGTGCTCTCTAGCCAGAGTAAACGTATGTTTTTTATCATATTTTTTGTAGGTGCTGTCAGGGAAAACAAAGTATAATCGGTTAAAATAAAAATCATTCTCCTTCACAATAACACTGCCTGTAATGGCACATCCTTTATCTTTTGCCACGCCCTGCATCCATCGTAACGATGGACCTTCGGGTTCTTCAGCCAGTTGCTCCGCATTCATTGTAAATCCCGTCGTAAACATTTCGGGTAAAATAATGAGATGAGTTTCTTCGGAAATTCCCTTTATCTTTTCTGAAAAAAGTATGCGATTTGTCACTGGATTTTCCCAATGAAGATGACTTTGAATGATAGTTACTTTAAGTTGATTCAACTTTATTATTTTAAATATGAATTAAGAGCTCAGCAATGCTGCAATTTCCGAAACATCCTGCATTTGAGCGTGCTCCAACGCTCTATTTCCTTTATCATCCCTCAATTCGGGGTCAGCACCATTTTCTAACAATAACTTAACCAATTCTAATCTATTAAAAGTAGTTGCAAAAATTAAGGCGGTTGCCCCATTATAATTTGTCACATTTACATTGGCCCCCTTTTCAATTAATAGTTGAGCGATATCTTGAAACCCTTTAAAACAAACTCCCATTAAGGCAGTATTTCCAGACCCATCCTGAGCATCAATTTCCTGTGGAAATGACAATAATATTTCCGACACCTCCTTCGCCCCATAATAAGTAGCTAATAATAATGGCGTAGAGCCTCGTGGGTCTTTTTCATTAATCCATTGAGGGTTTTGTTCTAGCAGCGATTTTACCGAAGTTGCATCTGCATTTCTTATAGCATCAAATAGGGGCTGACTCATAGTTTCTGATTATTACATAGCGGAATAGTAAATATACCATTCTACAGTAATTTCAACAAAGTTTACACTGATAATACGATTCAATTTAAACAGTGGTCAATATTTTTGCTGCGGCTTTAAGAGTCTCCTCGGTTTTGGCAAAACAAACCCGTATTTGTTTAAAATCTTGACGATTCTCATTAAACACAGATGTCGGAATGGTAGCTACACCAAGCTTTTTAGTGAGTCGTTCGGCAAAAGCTATATCGGTTTCTTCAGAAATACTAGAGAAATCCAAAAGTTGAAAATAAGTTCCTTTGGAAGGTATAATATTGAAGCGAGAGTCTTTCAGAAGTGATAAAAACAAATCTCGTTTTTGTTCGTAAAAACTAGAAAGGCTTAAGTAATGACTAGCATCTTCCAAATAACTTTCCAATCCTTTCTGAATAGGATGATTCACACAAAATACATTGTACTGATGCACTTTATTAAACTCAATCATTAAGGATTCTGGACCAGCACAATAACCTATTTTCCAGCCAGTATTGTGAAATGTCTTTCCAAAAGAAGCCGTGATGAAAGTACGTTTGGACAATGAATCAAATCGGGCGGCACTCTGATGTATATTTCCATCAAATATAATATGTTCATAAACTTCATCACTAATCACTAAAAGGTCATTTCTTTCAGCTACCTCTTGAAGTTGAAGCATATCATTTTCAGAAAACAGCATCCCACTAGGGTTGTGTGGGCTATTTATCACAATCATCCGCGTTCGGTTAGTAATTTTCTCTGCCACCACATCCCAATCGGGCGCATACATTGGAGCTTTTAACTGAATAGGAACAGTGACACCTCCAAATAACTGGATGGTAGGCTCATAACAATCGTAGGCTGGTGTAAATATAATTACCTCATCACCTTTATGAATGGTTGCCGCAATGGCGGTAAAAATAGCTTGAGTTGCACCTGCGGTAACTGTAATTTCACTCTCAGGTCGATACGTTCTTCCATGCAAACTCTTGATCTTCTCAGAAATTCTTGTTCTCAAACCCATCGTCCCTTGCATAGGTGCATATTGATTGAACCCATCTCTCATAGCCTTTGAGACAGCATTTATAAGTATAGGGTCACTTTCAAAATTAGGGAACCCTTGAGAGAGGTTAATAGCACTATAATCTGCTGCCATTTTACTCATTACCGAAAATATTGAGGCGGAAACTTGAGGTAGTTTAGTAATCATTCTATAAAAATAGGCTTAATGTTTATACTATCAAAAAAAGGTGAAAACACCTAATTAAATCAAAATGTGTACATTGCACTGCCCTTAATTTATACTTTAACCTAGAAATGATACGATTTTATTATTTCTTGTTGCTTATGTTTGCCTTCGTCCCTATTGGTGCTCAAGAAATTGAGATTCCAATAGACAAGTTCATTGCTACTCAACAAGACGCCCCTGAAAATTTTCAAAAATTAATAGACTCTTCGAATATTTACTATTTCGAAGGAAGCTATAAAAAGTCCTTGGAAGTTAATATTTTTCTCCTAAGCCAAGCACTTAAAATAAACGATACGTATAATATACATAGAGGTTATCGTCATATTGGATACGATTACTTAGCGATGAATGACACTCTTCTGGCAGAAGAAAGTTTCGAAAAGTCTGAAAAATACGCTGTGCTTTCAAAAAATGACACCGCAACTGCTACCACCTATATGGATTTGGCAAACCTATATGCCACTCTTAAAAATGACACCAAAAAAGCCCTTGTTTATCATGATAAATCAATTCAGCTTTTTTCACAAATAAAAGATTCGACGGGCTTAGCAAAAGCTCATTATAACACCATTCTTACCGCATTGGATGCTAAGGAGTATCCCAAAGCTCTTTTACACCTTATTAAGGCAAGGAAATTAAGAGATTTTGAAAGTCATTCTTCGTATAGTATTGGAATTGAAGTGCTTTTTGGAGAATACTATTTGGCCAAAGAAAACTATAAAAAGGCCGACATAT
>JAESTG010000368.1 GCA_016763715.1 Flavobacteriaceae bacterium | reverse complement strand
TACTTATTGGCGGAATGCCTGCGGCTCGTGTTGGAGATATGGCTACTTGTACGGGACCACCAGATAGTATCATCATGGGGTCGTCAACGGTTCTAATAGGTGGTATGCCAGCAGCAAGATTGGGAGATAGTACAGCACATGGCGGAACTATAGTGCTTGGAGAATTCACTGTTTTAGTAGGCTAATAAAATTCAGAATAAAGAAAATACAAAATGAACGAAGTACAAACATTTTTAGGTGAAGGATGGAGTTTTCCTCCACATTTTGATAGAAAAACTGGAACATTAGTTACTACAACAGCTGTTATTGATATAAACAAGAGCTTAGAAATATTACTTACTACCAAACTTGGAGAACGAATTATGCTTCCCAATTATGGATGCAACTTAGAAGAACTGTTATTCCAACCATTGGACGTCACTTTAAAAACATACATCAAAGATTTAATTAAAACGGCCATTCTATATCACGAACCTAGAATAGATGTCCAGAAAATTACACTCGATAGCACCAACGAATTAGAAGGTGAAATTTTAATAAACATAGATTATATCGTTCGTATTACAAATTCGAGAGCAAATATGGTTTTCCCCTTCTACAAAAAAGAAGGATCAGAAATATAAAACATGGCAAAAAAATGCGATCATAGTTTTTTAACCCACCACTCAGGGACAGAACAATCAGAACGATTGAAGGCTAGCTTATTGCCTGAAAATTTCAATCTGAATGATTTCTCAATAGCCCAATGGATGGAGTTTGCCTATAAATTCGCTAAAGAGGTAAATTACTTTGACATAACTAGTGATACTAATCCTCTTGGGAATTGGGAAACTTTCTTTATTGAAGAAAATAACATTGCCACATTTGTTTCTAAAATTGAAACTGGTGATAATTTAACACCGCACCTTACTTTATTTGTCGTCTTTCTAAAACTACTAGAAACCTCTAAAGAACGATTTAATAAAATTACAGAACGTCATTTAGATTTCTACTATCAAGAGATTCTGCAAATAGACAAAAAATCACCCCTTGAAGACCAAGTACACCTAATCTTCGAACTAGCTAAAAACACCACGCAAGCGCAAATACAAAAAAGCACGTTTGTAGAAGCAGGGAAAGACACCTCTGGAAAAAAGATGCAATATAGCACCAATGACGAATTGGTAGCTAATAAAGCTAAGATAGCCGCTCTAAAAAGCATATATCACCACAGGAAAAGTGTTTCAAACGAAACTAATGGTCTATTTGCAGCTAGTATCGTGAATTCCTTAGACGGAAATGGAGAACCTTTTAAAGACGATACGGCGTGGCTTCCATTTGGCTACCCAGATTTTCATAATCCAGAGCAACCTTTGGGAACACCGACGGTAGGTTTTGCTGTTGCCGCACCTACACTAGCTTTACAAGAAGGAGAACGACTGGTTAAAATCACTTATCAATTGGATAAAAAGGTCCAATCTATTCCAATTTCATCTATAACATCATCTATTGATGTATATGCTACTGGAGAGAAAGGATGGCTCGGACCGTTTCAAATTTCAGAAAATATTAGCCCTGATTTTACGAGTTCAATATCTGAAAAAAAAGTGCAATTATCCGTGCTCATTGACAAAACACAAGAAGCCATAGTGTCTTACAATTCAGAAATTCATGGCGATCAATACAAGACTAAGCTACCGTTATTCAAATTTGAATTGAAAACAACACAACCGCTGCATACAAAGGGTTATACATTCTATACTGAATTATTGGAGAAGAAGTTAAAATCGGTCACCATCAATGTTGAGGTGAACGGAATTACCTCGCTTCAACTTAAAAATGATTTAGGAGACATCGCTTCTGACAAACCATTCTTTCCATTCGGAACACAACCTGTGAAACGCTCAGCATTTTATATGGATTACAATGAAGTGTTTCAGAAAGAATGGAAGAAAATCACCATAAAAGCAACTTGGCTTAATACTCCCGACAATTTTAAAGATCATTATTTTGCCTATCGAAGAGATGAAAATAATAAAAATCTAACTCCTCAATTATACTACCAAACGCTCTACCACAACTACGATCCTGAAAAAAAAACGTACACTTTAAACAAGGCGGCTGGGGTTATTCAAAAGGCAACTTCCAATCACAAGAATTTGTATGTAACTGGTAATGGATATTTTACATCCAAGGTTGGCGTGATAGATAAAGAGATTCTAAAAACATTACCAGCTAATCTTACTTTGTTCACAGATTCCAATAACGATAAGGTCTTCGAAATGAACCTTTCTATCAATAATACTGAATATACGACAGGCAAAAATGGGCCTATAAAATTATCACTCAATCATTCATTCTTACACAGTCTTTTTCCTCGGGTTTATGCATTATCATTAACCAATTCAAATGATACTATTTTACCCAATGAACCTTACACGCCAATAGTTGAGGTTATGTCCATGGACTATACGGCGAATCAACAAGTTACTTTCGGTGAAAATGGAAACGTCACAGAAAACATGGACGAAATTGAATTATTTCACCTCCATCCTTTTGGGCAATCCAAAACCAAGGATACTATGGTTCCCACCTATTGTAAAGGAGGCGAATTATACATCGGTCTAGAACAAACGGAGGCATTACAAACGGTTTCCATATTGTTCCAATTACTAGAAGGGACTGAAAACCCTTTAGCAAAACCATTCAGCAATACTGAAAAAATTATTTGGTCCATATTAAGTAACGATAGCTGGCAAAACCTAGATAGCAGTCAGCTTTTGGGAGACACTACTGACAATTTTCTCAAAACAGGTATTGTGAGCATTACCATACCACGTGAAGCAAATAGTGATAATTCGATGCTTCCATTAGGGTATGTTTGGTTACGTGCTAAGAGTAACAAAAGTTTTGATGCTGTATGTAAGCTCATTGACGTACAAGCACAAGTAATTCCAGCCACTTTTGTAAATCAACAAAATGAGCTATCTCATTTAATTAAGGGACTACCTGCAAATACCATTTCAAAACTTACGCAGAGAGCTGCTTTGGTGAAAAAAGTTTCACAACCTTACAATTCCTTCAGTGGACAACCAGAAGAAACTAGTAATAGTTATTATAAGCGTGTTAGTGAACGTATTCGTCATCGTGACAGAGCGGTGAACCAATGGGATTATGAGCATCTTATTTTGGAGCAGTTTAAAGACATCTACAAAGTAAAATGTCTTAACCATACCAAAGGCAGTAATTATCACGCTCCTGGTAATGTGAGTCTTATTGTAATACCTGACATTGTAAATAATAATGCTTTTGATATTTATCAACCAAGAGTTAGTACTGCCAAAAGGAATGAAATAGATGCATACATCAATAATCTGAACACCTATTTTGTAACTGCAGAAATTGTGAATCCAGACTACGAAGAAATTGAAATCACTACGGGGGTAAAATTCCACAAGGGATATGACGAAAATTTCTATACTTCTCAGCTGGAAGAAACCATCAAAAAATACCTCTCACCTTGGGCATTTGAGGAAACTAATGGAATTAATTTTGGTGTGGCTTTTCATCGCAGTAAAATTATAGAATATCTCGAGCAATTAGAATATGTAGACTTTCTTCAAGATTTTGTAGTAAAGCATCGTCCAAACGCACAAACTAAATATTCAGAGAAGGTAAATGTATTGCCTACAAGTCCTAAAGCTATTTTGGTGTCTGCAAAAAAACATAATGTAACCGCTGTTCAATCAAAATGTGGTAAACCTATTCCAAAAACCAAGACCATATGCCTGCCATAAGCTCACATAAAACCATTCCAAAAAGTACAAGTACTCAAGATGACTTGGATTTTGCATTTCTTCGGAAAAAAGGAATCGAGTACATAGAATCACTAGGAGGTAAAATTTGGAGTGACTATAACTCGCATGACCCAGGAGTTACCACCTTGGAGGTACTGAGCTATGCACTTACAGATCTCGCATCTCGTATAGAACTCCCAGTAGAAGTCTTACTCGCTGAAAATGACAATGTCAATTATCTAAAGGAACAATTCCTAACTGCAGAGAAAGCCCTCCCTATAAAACCAGTAACTCCCAACGACTATCGGAAATTATTTATAGACATCGACGGAGTTAAAAATGCTTGGATTAAAAAACATATCAAAAAAATACATGTCAACTGCAAGGGTTTTGAATTAGGATTCAAACCATTTCCAGTAGATCCAAAATTTAGAAAAGATTTTATTCTGAATGGACTGTATGATGTACTTATCGAGATTGATGAATTAGACCCAGAAGAATTCAATATTCCGTCTAAAATTAAACTCATTACAGAAGATATTCGCACCACCTACCATTCGTATCGCAATCTATGTGAAGATATAATTGACATCAGTCAAGTACAAGAACATCCTGTTCAAATTTGCGCTCAAATTGAATTACTTCCAGAAGCAGATGAAGAAGAAGTACACGCCCTAGTTCTGCAAACCATCGATAATTATCTCTCCCCAAATCCGCGACGCTATTCGTTAAAGGAGATGCTCGATAAGGGTTATACGACAGATGAAATATATAATGGACCACTATTAAAAAACGGTTTTATTGAGACCAAAGAACTAGATGAATCAGCCTTGAAAACTGAAATCAGATTGAGTGATCTTATCAAAGAAATTCTAAAAATTAAAGGCGTAGATGTAATTCGTGACATAAGTATTGATCATTGTGATGGTAGTAGTGATGGTACAAAGGCTTG
>JAESTG010000367.1 GCA_016763715.1 Flavobacteriaceae bacterium | reverse complement strand
GCCAACCGGGGCGAATACTCAAGGTTGGCTGGATATTGAGACTACGCTCGATAATGCGCTGGCCCGCAATGTTGGCCGTGTTGCTGCTATGGCGGCAGGGTGTACCGTGGTTTTAAAACCAAGTGAACTTTCAAAGCAAGCGAGTATAGCTATTAAGAAGATTATTTCGAAAAGTTTTTCTGAAGAATATATTGCTGTTGTTGAAGGGGGTATCCCAGAAACGACCAAATTGCTTGCTGAAAAATTCGATAAAATCTTTTTTACGGGTAGCACTACAGTCGGTAAGATTGTGTATAAAGCTGCAGCAGTGAATTTAACTCCCGCGACGCTTGAATTGGGTGGTAAAAGTCCTGCTTTTGTAACAGCCGATTGCAATTTAAAATTAACGGTAAAACGTTTGGTCTGGGCCAAATTTCTGAATTCAGGCCAAACCTGTATTGCTCCAGACTATGTAGTCGTAGATCGGAAAATTGAAAAACGATTCTTAGAATTGTGCCAACAAGAAATAGAGAAGGAGCAATTTTCTTTCGCCAATGGCAATTATGTACAAATTATCAATGACCGCAATCTAACACGTTTGCAAGCTTTAATTGATCCTTCCAAAGTCTTTTATGGTGGTGCAGTGAATAGTGAAGAACGGTACATGGCGCCTACCATAGTTCAAAATATTTCTTTTGAAGATGCCATCATGCAAGAAGAAATCTTTGGACCTATACTTCCAGTAATTGCTTACGATTCTCTGGATGAGGTAATGAGCAAGGTAAAAGAATTATCTAGGCCTTTATCTTGCTACGTATTCACCAAGAGTAGTAAAACGAAAAGGAAAGTACTCAATGAACTGTCTTTTGGAGGTGGGATGGTAAATGATGCGGTCATGCATATTACAAATAGCCTTTTGCCTTTTGGAGGCGTTGGAGCCAGTGGAATGGGTTCTTACCACGGAGAAGCAGGCTTTAAGACTTTTACACATTATAAAAGTGTGATTGAAAAAAGTAATCTTTTCGAACTTCCATTGAAGTACTTTCCGCACACCAAAACCAAACTATGGTGGATAAACCAATTTTTTAAATGGTAGCATTTAGAAACAAAAAGTAAATAGTTGTCCCGCTTTCGTATTTTAGGTTCGTCTTACAGGTGTAACGTTTAATTAAAAGTATAAAATTATGAAAGAATTTATGATGATTTTTATTGGTGCAGACTATTCAGCTATGGGACTTTCACCTGAAGAAATGCAAGGAAGAATGGGCAAGTGGTTTGCATGGAATGACAAAATGGAGAAAGCTGGTATTTTACGTGGTGGGAATGCGTTAACATCCGACATTAGAAGAATTGTGGGTAAAAATAGAACGGTAACGGATATCGCTTCGGCAGAATTGAAAGAGATTGTTGGAGGATATTACATTATTGAAGTTAAAGATTTTGATGCGGTTTCTGAAGTGGCTCAGGACTTTCCAGACTACGACTTAGGTGGCACCGTTGAAATTAGAGAAATTATGGTGTTCGATCGTTAATGGAACCAAAAATGATAGACCATCTTTTTAGACATCACTACGGAAAGATGGTCTCCGTTTTAACCCGAATTTTTGGATTGGCACATCTAGAAACCATTCAAGATGCAGTTCAGGATACATTTTTAAAGGCGACTATATCTTGGAAAAATAAACCTCCTGAAAACCCCGAAGCTTGGCTCACCAAGTCAGCCAAAAATCGAGTCTTAGACATTTTTAGAAAATTAAATGCAGAGCGCAAACGTGTCCCTCAAATTACCAATGGAATGGATGCAATGGCCATCAATGAGCTCTTCCTTGATACTGAAATTGAGGATAGCCAATTACGAATGATTTTTACGGCTTGTCATCCCTATTTATCACCTACAGAACGGATTGCCTTTTCTTTGAAAACCATTTCTGGATTTAGTAGCAAAGAAATTGCTTCGGCGGTTCTTACTAAAGAAGAGACTATTCGAAAACGGCTCACTCGAGCTCGAAAAACCATTCAGACAAAAGACATTTCATTTCAAATTCCAGTTGGAAAGGAGCTTCCCGAGCGCATGGATAGTGTGCTGGAAGTGGTTTATCTTATTTTTAATGAAGGATTTCACTCTAATAAGTCGGAGATTCTTATTCGAAAAGAGCTTTGTGGAGAAGCCATGCGGCTTTGTCAAATGTTACTAAAAAATAAGATTACCCGAACTCCTCAAGCCTATGCTCTTTTTGCCCTAATGTGCTTTCATGCCTCAAGATTGGATAGTAAAATGGACAAAAACGGTGCGGTGGTCGATTTGAAACATCAAGACCGTTCTTTATGGCATTTTCCATTAATTAGAATGGGGAACAATGCTATGCTCAAAGCCGTGGAAGATGACCAATATTCACCTTATCATTACGAGGCTGCTATTGCCACAGAGCATTTAAAAGCTCGTTCTTTTGAGACTACCAATTGGGATAAAATTTTTATGTGGTGTGAACGACTTTATGAAATTCAGCCTTCTCCAATTGCGTCTTTACAAATGGCGGTGGTGCAATTGCAGCGTAATAAATTAGAGGAAGCCAAACAATTACTATGGAGCATTCAGCCAAATGAATTAGTGCAAAGAGCGTATCTTTATTATGGGTTTTTAGCTGAATACTACCGTAAAAATGGAGAAAAGAATAAAGCTATCGAAAGTTTGGATATTGCCATTTCAAAGGCAGGGAATCAGGCTGAAAAGAAGTATTTGGAGAATAAGAAAATTTCTATTCAGAATAAAAACTCAGTATAACAATACAAATAATTGAACCTATGGCATATGACGAATTTTTAGCAGATCGTTTACGAAATGCCTTTCTACACGCAAAGGTGGTTTTTTACGAAAAGAAAATGTTTGCTGGACTTTGTTTTATGGTAGACGATAAAATGTGTTGTGGTATTCATTTCGACAAAAAGAAACAAACAGACCTTTTAATGGCAAGAATAGGAGAGGAGGCTTCAAAAGAAGCGATGCAAAGGGAGGGCTGTCACCCCATGGATTTCACTGGTCGTCCTATGAAAGGCTATGTATTTGTGACTCCAGATGGTTTTGATAGTGAGGAAGATTTGGCGTATTGGGTGGGATTGTGCTTGGATTTTAATCCTTTAGCGAAAATGAGCAAGAAGAAAAAGTAATCTGAATAAGATGCTAATTCAATTTCTTCATACCTTACGGCTTGAAAAATTTAATTTCCCAGACGCGATGAAAACACTTTACATTCTATTATTTACTTTTCTAACTACCACAACCTTTGCACAGAGTACTTTTATGAAAGAAGTACAACCTCGCCCTATTCAAAATAGGAGTGGTGCCGTTTTGCCTATTTCGGCTACGATTGGTTACCAAGGTTATGAGGAAACTCAAGCTTATTTTGGAGAAGGAGAATATGAAATATTTTTAGACAATGTGGATGGTATTTTAGATAAACCAATTATTATTT
>JAESTG010000366.1 GCA_016763715.1 Flavobacteriaceae bacterium | reverse complement strand
CTATAATGGTGTAGTTTTACTGTAAACACCTTCGTTATGCAGTTACTTCGATACATTATTTTCACAACAATTATTTCCAGTCTTTTCATTAGTTGTGATTCTTCGGAAAAAAATACACTTGCGATTCATTCAGAAATAAAAACAGAAGTCAACACTTCCAAGGTGCGCGTAGTTTCTGAGGAATTTAAAAATTATTGGTACAATGGTACTGCCGAAATCACTTCATATAAATTGACCCAGGAACGTTATGGAGAATTACGCGAAGGCACATCGGTGAACATATTCGTAACGGAAGATTTCCTACCTAAAGTACAGGTAAAAGCGAATAAACGTTCTCCTAAAAATATTCCAGTGCTGAAACTTAATAATACCAAAAAATACCTTACGGGAATCTCTCCATACTCAGTTATGACTAGTACGTTTAGTCCAGTACAAACAGCCGATCATGCACTAAAAATTACACATTCTATGCAGGAATGGTGTGGACAGGTGTATGTACAACTCAATAATAAAAGGGGTTTCGAAATTCAAGCACACTCCTATTTTGAAGGTGAAGCCGATCAGAAAATAAATCTCCCTAAAAGTTGGATGGAAAGCGACCTTTGGAACCGATTACGAATTAATCCTCAAGAGCTTCCCACTGGGGATTTAAGGATTCTACCAAGTTTTGAATATTTCAGAATGAGTCACAAAAAAATAGCAATTCATACAGCCACAGGTAATCTAGTGAAGGGAGACTCTATTTCTGTTTATTCACTTTCGTATACCGATCTGAATAGAGAACTGAAAATCTATTTCAGTAGTGATTTCCCTTACACTATTGAACGTTGGGAAGAAACACATGCCAATGGACTGAAAACAATTGCAGTAAAAATGAAACGCATGCGCTCTGCATATTGGGGACAGAATAGTAATAAATATTTAAGTTTGCGCGACTCTTTAGGATTAGGCATTTAGGTTTTATTGCATGTTGAGTGTTAAAGAAATCCCAACTCATTTAGAGCATTCCCTAATTTCAATATCTTTGAGACACACCAAAAACTATCCTGTGATTCGTAAAAAAATAACACTCCTTTTTTTAATTGTCTTCGTTTCATTTACTTCAGCATTTGCTCAAAAACCAACAAAACCAACAGCCTCAGAAATCTATCATGATTTACAGAAGCTTAACTTTTTAGGTTCTGCCATGTATTTAGCAGCGCATCCTGATGACGAAAACACCCGACTTATCTCCTATTTTTCAAATGACCTTAAAGCACGAACCGCCTATCTTTCTATGACTCGTGGTGATGGAGGTCAAAACTTAATGGGGCCAGAAATTAGAGAATTGCTAGGAGTAATTAGAACACAAGAGTTAGTAGCCGCACGTAATACCGATGGCGGAAGTCAGCTTTTTACGAGGGCTAATGATTTTGGCTACTCCAAACATCCGGATGAAACCTTAGCCATCTGGAACAAAGATGAAGTGATGAATGATGTAGTTCGTGCCATCCGAAAATTTAAGCCAGACATTATCGTAAACCGATTCAATCACCGCACACCTGGAGAAACGCATGGACATCACACCTCTTCAGCAATGTTAAGTTTTGAAGCTTTTGATTTGGTTGGAGATGCAAGTGTATATCCAGAAACTGCCATAAAATATGGCACTTGGCAACCTAAACGCTTATTCTTCAACACCTATTCCTGGGCCTACAGAAATAAGGAGGATTTCGAAAAAATGAAGCCTAAACTCTCCAACATTGAAACAGGAGCTTACTACCCAAGTTTAGGGCTATCCAATGGAGAAATTGCTGCGCTTAGTAGAAGCATGCATAAATCGCAAGGATTTGGAAACACGGGAAGACGAGGGAGTCAGACAGAGTACCTTGAATTCTTAAAAGGAGATGCCGCAAATGATAAAGACAATTTGTTTGAGGGAATCAATACCACATGGTCCAGATTGGAAGAAGGTAGTGCCATTGGTGCTATTTTAACTGAAGTAGAAAACAACTTCGATTTCAAAAACCCATCAGCAAGTGTCCCTCAATTGGTAAAAGCATACACTCTTATTAAAAATATAAAAGACAGCCATTGGAGAACTATTAAAACTGAAGAAATTAAACAACTTATTATAAATTGTTCTGGACTTTACCTAGAAGCCGTTGCCGACCAGCAAAGTGTTTCGCCCAAGGGGAATGTAATTGTTACTATAGAGGCTATCAATAGATCAAATGTGCCGATGCAGCTTAATTCAGTTACGTCTAACGTCATTCAATTTCCATCACAATTCGCACCCTCTCCCCTTTCAGAAAACATCAAACAAAACATTACCAGCACGGAGTTTACCTTCAATGTAACAGAAAACTCTACACCCTATTGGTTGAATAAACCAGGTACTTTAGGCATGTATAGTGTGAGTAATAAAGAGCTTATTGGCTTACCTGAGCGAGCGGAACAGTTTCCGGTGCATTTCTATGTTTCCATCGAAGGCGTCGAAATTGACTTTGTAAGAAACATCACATATAAATTCAACGACCCTGTTAAAGGAGAGGTATATCGTCCTTTTGAAGTATTACCAGAAGTTACTTCTTCCATTCCTGAGAAAGTGTTAATATTCTCAAGCGAAGTAGCTCGTGAAATTCCTGTGATTATTACTTCAGGTAGAGAAAACATTACAGGGACAGTTAGTTTATTACATCCCAAAGGCTGGATTGTTTCTCCTGCGCAACATACTTTTTCTCTAGGTGCCAAAGGAGCGTCTCAAACAGTTATGTTTACCGTAAAACCTCCCAAAGACCAAAGCGAAGGCATAATTGAACCCGTAGTGCAAGTAGGAGACGGTTATTACAACAAGGAATTGATTACCATAGATTATGACCATATCCCATTTCAGAATGTATTAATACCTTCTCAGGCCAAAGTAGTACGCATTCCCATTGAAAAACGAGGAGAGAACATTGGTTATATTAACGGTGCGGGTGATGCCATCCCTGAAAGTCTGAAGCAAATTGGTTATAAGGTAACAACCATAATTCCTTCAGAAATTACGGCAGAGAGCCTTAGTAACTTCGATGCAATTGTTGTTGGAATTAGAGCATACAATACTGTTTCGGATTTGAAATTCAAGCAATCACTTTTAAATGACTATGTTGCAAATGGAGGAACATTATTACTTCAGTATAACACTAGTCACCGACTCATTACTACAAAGTTCGCTCCCTATTCTATCAAGCTTTCCAGAGATAGAGTAACTGACGAATTTGCAGATGTTACTTTCTTAGCACCAAACCATCCTGCGTTGAATACACCTAATAAAATTACTACTTCCGATTTTAATGATTGGGTGCAAGAACGAGGATTGTATTTCCCAAACGAATGGGCTTCAGAATTCACACCTATTTTAGGAATGCATGACAAAGATTATCCTGATACTAAAGGATCTCTTTTAATAGCGAAACACGGAAAAGGTTATTATGTATATACGGGCTTGAGTTTCTTTAGGGAGTTACCAGCAGGAGTTTCGGGAGCTTATAGGCTGTTTGCTAACTTATTGTCTTTAGGTAAATAAAATGCATTTAGTAAAACATATTTTTAATAAAACTTAGTATGGAAGAAAATCAAAATACGGAACCATTAATAGGAAAATTCGTTTGGAAAAAAAGTTACACTTGGTTGTTGCTTATCAATGCATGCTATATTGTTTTGTTTTATTATTTAATGAAATCCTTTGCCTAACATGAAGCAAACTGAATTCACCGAATTGCACAGTTACGACTGGATTATACTTTGTGCTGTATTGTTATTTATTATTTTATATGGAGTCTATAAAACGAGGAAAAACAAAACGGTAAACGATTACCTCAAAGGGGGCAATAGTACAAATTGGTGGACCATTGGTCTTAGCGTCATGGCTACACAAGCTAGTGCGATTACCTTTCTTTCCACCCCTGGACAAGCCTATCATGACGGAATGGGGTTTGTGCAATTTTATTTTGGACTCCCACTGGCTGTAGTTGTTATTTGCCTAGTCTTTATTCCGCTCTATCATCGGCTTAAGGTATTTACGGCTTATGAATATTTAGAAACCCGATTTGATCTTAAAACTCGAACTCTTACTGCCATTTTATTTTTAATGCAACGTGGTTTGGCAGCTGGAATTACCATTTTCGCTCCTGCCATTATTCTTTCTAGTGTGTTGGGATGGGATCTAGTTACTTTGAATATTGTTATAGGGGTCTCAGTAATTATCTACACCGTAAGTGGAGGAACCAAAGCTGTAAACGTTACCCAAAAGCAACAAATGGGAATCATATTTGCAGGAATGTTCATCGCTTTTTTGATGATTCTGAATTACTTCCCTCTAGATGTTTCATTTAGTAATGCACTTGAAATAGCAGGTGCTAGTGGGAAAATGGATATTCTGGACTTTTCTTTCGACCTTGAAAACAAGTATACCGTTTGGAGTGGATTAATTGGAGGTAGTTTTTAATGCTTTCTTACTTCGGAACCGATCAAAGTCAGGTTCAGCGATATCTCTCTGGTAAATCGGTTCGTGAGAGTCAGATGGGAATGATTATGAACGGAATGCTAAAAGTGCCAATGCAATTCTTTATTCTCTTAATTGGGGTAATGGTTTTTGTATTTTATCAATTCAATAGTTCGCCTCTAAACTTTAATCCTACGGCTGAAAAAAATGTTTTAAAAAGTGAATATGCCGAACAATATCGAGATCTTCAAGACGAAAAGTTATTACTAGAAGTAGATATTAAAGCAATTCAACTTAAGTATGCTCGTGAGAACGATCCTGACAAAAAGAAGCAAATCATTTCAGAAATAAAAACACTCAATACTGCTGAAATGGCATTGCGTGAAGAAGCAAAAGTAATTATCAAACAAGCCAACCCCAGTGAGGAAACCAATGATAAGGATTATGTTT
>JAESTG010000365.1 GCA_016763715.1 Flavobacteriaceae bacterium | reverse complement strand
ATGCTTTCGAAGTTAATTCGCCCTCGTTTTATATTGGAAATTGGCACCTATACTGGCTATTCGGCATTGTGTTTGGCAGAAGGCATGACCAATGATGGAACATTACACACCATTGATATTAATGAAGAATTATTTGAATTTCAACGCAAGTGTTTTGACCAATCCACATGGGGGTCTCAAATAATTCAACATACTGGAAATGCTTTGGAAATTATACCAAACTTAGCACCGCAATTCGATTTAGTATTTATTGACGCAGACAAGCAAAATTACTCCAACTATTTGGAATTACTACTTCCTAAACTTTCAAAAGGAGCCGTTATCCTAAGCGATAATGTTTTATGGAGTGGAAAAGTTGTGGAAAAAGTTGCTAAAGATGATCTGGACACGCAAGCTTTACTTCGGTATAACAAATTATTGAATGAACACTCTCAATTGGAGACTGTGTTATTACCCATTAGAGATGGACTTACCATTTCGCGAGTCATCTAAAACTTTATTTAGATTAAATACAAAACTCCTCTTCTCTTCTTAAGGGACAAATATTTTATTCTTAATAGCATAGATTACAAGACCTGTTCTATTCCGAAGGTTTAATTTTTCAAAAATTGCATTTCTATACCCCTCTATCGTTTTTGGGCTTAAAAACATGATATCGGCTATTTCTTTATAAGTCTTTTCGGTACAGGCGTGCTTGATAAACTCGAGTTCTCTTTCTTTCAAAATAGTTTGAGGAGTTAATTTTTCTGAAAGAGAGTCCACCAAAACTTTAGTCACAGTATTGGTATGGTGAAAGCCTTTTTCCATGACTTCCAGAAGTGCTCTTTGGAGTTCACCCTTTTTAACATCTTTCATGAGATACCCTTTGGCTCCAGCACGCAACATTTTTAGAATTACATTTTCATCTTCCTCTATGGACAGTGCCAATACTTTAATTTGCGGATGACTTTGATAGAGGTGGGCTGTAGTTTCAATACCATTTAAAATGGGCATATTGACGTCCATTAGGACAACATCGGGGATGTTTTTTGGGTTTTTCATCTTATCCAATAGTTCTTGTCCGTTCATGCATGTATACAACACTGTAAACTCAGCAAAGCCATCTACCAAACCTCCTATGGCTTGAGAAAGCAATGCATGGTCATCAACTACTACTACAGAATATTCCATAATTCAACTATTTATATAGGTTAAATAAAATTGCGTCCCCTCCCCTTTTCTTGATATTATTTCGGCCTGAGCCTTGATTAATTTTGCGCGATTTCTAATATTACTAAGCCCAATACCTGTAAAGTTATCCATATTCGTGATATCAAATCCAACACCATTATCTTTGGCCTCAATAGTCAATTTATCTCCCCTATAATCAACTCGTACTTTTAGCTCAGTAGCCTTGGAGTGTTTAACCGTATTCGTAAAGAACTCCTGCAACATTCTAAAGATAACTACTTCTACTTTTTTGTCCAAATCGAAAGTTTCTTCATTGAAATCCAAACTAGCATCAAGATATTTCATGCGATTGAAACGCTCTACCTCCAATTTGAGAGCCTCAACCAGAGATAGGTTTTTAAAGGTATCAGGGTTGATAAGTTTAGACAGACTTCTCAACTCGACTAGGCATTTACCTATGGTTTCGGAGGCTTCATTGATGGGTTCCGATATTTCATCGGCATTTTGCAATTGGATTTTAGCCAACGTGAGCATTTGTCCAATGTTGTCATGCAACTCCCAACTTATATTTCGGAGCGTTTCTTCTCGTATTTCTACTTCGGCTTCGATGATTTCCTCTCGAAAGCGATTCTCCGCTGCTTCTTGTTCTCGAAGCAATTTATTTTTTCTTTTTTGAAATATTGCGAAGAGAAGCACAACGGTCAGTGCTAAAAAAAAAGCAATGATCGAAAAAAAAATTAAAAACGATTGTACTTCTTTTTCGTCCATATAAATCCGATAATATAACAGCCGTACAAAATAACATTCAAACTTAGTAAGATAATAGTATAGTTCATTCCATTTATCTCAATATATTCGGCCAAGAGCATTAATGGTAATATTCCTATATAAAATAACAATAAAGCCGTCGAGATCCAAAAGCTTAATTTATGCTTAACAATCAATACTTCATCTCCGGTTAACAACTGATAAAAGTGAAAAAATGTCAACACTAATAGGCAAATGGAAGCCGTCACAAAGGCATATCCTTGTCCCTTAAATTCAGGAAAAATATAGATAATGAGGCTAATAAAAATAAACAAAGCGGCAGACAATGAGACCACTCGCTTGAATATCTTCGACTTCAATATAATATAATACCAATAGAAATAGAACAAGAATCCTGTCATAGTAAAAATACTATATAACAGTTTGCTTTCCAATGAAAACACTTGGAGACGAATAACTCCAGTAGCATCCATTATAAAAGTAAACCACAAGAAAAAGAGAAAGTACCTTTCGTTTGACCTAACATACTTCTTGAAATTAATGGTGGCAAAAATCGCGGCCATTAATCCAAGAAACGGAAAGGTAAACGAAACGTACTCGATATTCATTAATTGTCCTCATTAAAGTCGTTAGGTGGAATTCCTCCTCCTCCATAATTTAGAGGAGATAGGCCGTCAATATTTTGATTCAAATCATCCTCACTTATAGGCAAAAATCCTTTTTGAACGTCCAACCCTTGCTCTTGTGCTGTTGGCACCAAGAACACAGTTGCGTAGCCTGGATCTGGGTAATTTCCATTTGTAGGATAGGCCGCATAATAGATACGAATCCCCAAATTCTCCTTACCTTTAAGTTTCCCTTGCTGCTCAACATAGGTAATATATTTTTTGATGGTGTCCAGCGAGAACCAAAAATCTCGCGTGTCTTGAAAGCCGAGTACCGAATCTAACACGGCGGATCTAGTATTTTTGAATTCTTCTTCAAAGCGATTTGCCTCTTCAATTGAAATGACTTGCTGCGGGGGATCAATAACCTTTTCACAGGCCGAAAACAGAAACACTGTTAACAAACTCGCCATGAAAAATAAAAGTTGTGGGATCTTTAATTTCATAATTAATTGGTTTTAAATTTTACGTAAAATTATATATAAAATACTGCATTTTACACCATAGAAGGTTCAAGGGATATTAAAAATAAGATTATT
>JAESTG010000364.1 GCA_016763715.1 Flavobacteriaceae bacterium | reverse complement strand
GTCACTTCGTGATATTATCGGGGATATCTTAACAGTAACCTCGGTACCTATAACGGCTTCATTCCTTGATGAAATTAAAGATCTTGGATATAAGTTTGCATTCGAAGGAGGGCTATCCTTTAGTTTAGGGGATATTATTATTCCACCAGAGAAGCAAGGAATGATTGATAGTGCCAATAAACAAGTAGATGGTATTATTGCTAACTATAACATGGGATTAATCACTAATAACGAGCGTTATAATCAGGTGATTGATATTTGGACGGCTACCAATGCCGAATTGACCGAGCTATCTATGAAACGTATTCGTGAGGATCAGCAAGGGTTTAATTCAGTATATATGATGCTTGATTCTGGAGCTCGTGGATCTAAAGAACAGATTCGCCAGTTAACAGGTATGCGTGGTTTGATGGCCAAGCCGAAAAAGTCAAACTCAGGTGGTGGTGAAATTATTGAAAACCCAATTCTTTCTAACTTTAAAGAGGGACTTTCAATTTTGGAATACTTTATTTCTACTCACGGTGCCCGTAAGGGACTTGCAGATACAGCTTTGAAAACTGCCGATGCGGGTTACTTAACTCGTCGTTTGGTTGATGTATCACAAGATGTGATTATTAATACTGAAGACTGTGGTACCCTTAGAGGAATTGAAGTTTCTGCCTTGAAGAAAAACGAAGAAGTTGTTGAGACTTTAGGAGACAGAATTAAAGGGCGTACCTCTTTAAATGATGTGGTGAACCCATTAACCAAAGAAATTTTGGTTGAAGCAGGTGAACATATCTCTAATTCAATTGCTAAACAGATTGATGCATCTCCAGTTGAAACTGTTGAAGTTCGGTCTGCATTAACTTGTACGGCTAAAAAAGGAATTTGCGCACAATGTTACGGAAGAAACTTGGCAACCAATAAAATGGTTCAAAGAGGAGAGGCCGTTGGAGTTGTAGCTGCTCAATCTATTGGGGAACCAGGAACGCAGTTAACATTACGTACCTTCCACGTGGGTGGTATTGCAGGTAACATTTCTGAAGAAAATAAGCTTTCTGTTAAATTTGATGGTAGAGCCGAAATTGAGGATATGAAAACTGTAAAAAGTGAAGACAATGAAGGAAATGTTGTAGATGTTGTAATTTCTCGTACTTCGGAAATCAAATTGATTGACGAGAAAACAGGAATTACGCTTAGTACCAACAACATTCCTTACGGTTCTTTCATTTTTGTGAAGGATGGTCAGAAGTTGAAGAAAGATACTGTTGTTTGTCAGTGGGACCCTTATAATGGGGTGATTATTTCTGAATTTGCAGGTAAAATTCAATATGAAAATATCGAGCAAGGTATCACATACCAAGTAGAGATTGATGAACAAACTGGATTCCAAGAAAAAGTAATTTCAGAATCAAGAGATAAGAAGAAGATTCCTACACTTCAGATTTTAGATTCGAAAGGAGAAGTTATTAGATCGTACAACTTACCAGTTGGTGCCCACTTAATGGTGGATGATGCTGATAAGATTAAAATAGGTACGATTTTAGTAAAAATTCCTCGTAAGTCAGCTAAGGCTGGTGATATTACAGGGGGGCTACCACGTGTGACCGAACTGTTTGAAGCACGTAACCCATCCAATCCAGCAGTTGTTTGTGAGATTGATGGTGTTGTTTCCTTCGGAAAAATTAAACGAGGTAACCGCGAGATTATCGTTGAGTCGAAATTGGGTGAAATCAGGAAATATCTGGTCAAATTGTCCAATCAAATTTTGGTTCAGGAAAATGATTACGTACGTGCGGGTATGCCATTGAGTGATGGTGCAATTACTCCAGTTGATATTCTTAAAATTAAAGGACCTTCTGCAGTACAGCAATACTTAGTGAACGAAGTTCAGGAAGTATACCGTCTGCAAGGGGTGAAAATTAATGATAAGCATTTCGAAGTAGTAGTGCGTCAAATGATGCGTAAAGTTCAAATTGTGGATCCAGGAGATACTACTTTCTTAGAGAACCAATTGGCTCATAAATACGATTTCATGGATGAGAATGATAAGATCTTTGGAATGAAAGTAGTTGAGAATGCAGGTGATTCAGAAAACTTGAAAGAAGGACAGATTATTTCTTCAAGGGATCTTCGAGATGAAAACTCTATTCTTAGAAGAGAAGATAAGGCTTTAGCAGATGCAAGAGAAGCAGTTCCAGCAACAGCAACTCCAGTATTACAAGGTATTACGAGAGCGTCGTTGCAAACTAAGTCATTCATCTCTGCGGCATCCTTCCAGGAAACCACTAAAGTATTGAACGAAGCTGCTGTAAGCGGTAAGGTAGATCATTTAGAAGGGTTGAAAGAGAATGTAATTGTTGGACATAGAATTCCAGCAGGTACAGGTATGCGTAACTACGAGACAATTATTGTTGGTTCGAAGGAGGAGTTGGAAGAAATGACTCGTGAGAAGCAGGAAGTGAATTATAATTAATTAGTGAGATTGCGTGAGCGTCTTAGTTTATTAATATTATAAAAGCAAAGTCGCCCTTTAAAAGGGCGATTCTGCTTTAGTAAAAGATTGGATTAATTAAAAAATAAGAAAATGGCAGACGAAAATAAACCAAAGCAAGGGCAAATAAATATTGAATTGGATGCCGATGTGGCGCAAGGTATTTATAGTAACCTTGCTATCATTAATCACTCTCAAAGTGAATTTGTAATTGATTTTGTAACCATTATGCCTGGAGTTCCTAAAAGTAAGGTGAAGTCTAGGATGATATTAACACCGCAACATGCAAAACGATTTTTAAAAGCGTTGGGCGAGAATATAAATCGCTTTGAAAATGCTCATGGCGAAATTAAAGACTACAAGCAACCACCATTACCAATAAACTTTGGTCCTACGGGAGAAGCTTAATTCATAATAAAAAAAGCCTTGTATATCACAAGGCTTTTTTTTATTAGCGGTTTTAAATGTATGAAGTTTGATTATGCTTCACTTACTGTTTCAAATTCACTCACATAATGTAGTTTGATGTTTGGATATTTCGCCTGAGTCATTTGTAAAGTAAACGATGAATCGGCAAAGAATACCAATTGACCACGTTTATCCTTGGCAAGGAATTTTGCTTTCACTCTTTTAAAATCGGCAAACTCTTCGCTCTTTGGATCGATTGGGTCTACCCAACATGCTTTGTGTACATTTAAATTTTCATACCTACATTTAGCGCCGTATTCATGCTCTAGTCGATATTGAATCACTTCAAACTGAAGCGCCCCAACGGTTCCGATTACTTTT
>JAESTG010000363.1 GCA_016763715.1 Flavobacteriaceae bacterium | reverse complement strand
TTACTTCCCTACTCCTTCTTTGCTGTCTTATTTTTTCTTGTAAAAATGTTTCAGAAAGGGAATCTGAAACAGCAGAAAACGAAACGGAAACTTCGATTGAAGTAGTAACAGCGCCCACGTATAAATTGTCATTAGCACAATGGTCACTTAACCGACTTATATTTAATGGAAAAGCAGATCCAATGGATTTTGCCGATACCGCTAAGAATATGGGGTTTGAAGGACTTGAATATGTGAGTCAGCTTTATACCAATGATGAAATTAACTTCGACATGAAGGATGCTGGGCTTCCTGCAATTTTAAAAGAACTTAAAAAGAGAAGTGACTCTCTAGGAATGCAAAATGTACTCATTATGATTGATGGACAAGGCGATTTATCTTTCACCGATGAAGAGACCACGCAAACGTCCATTGAAAATCACAAAACATGGATAGACGCCGCCCAATATTTAGGGTGTCATTCTATACGAGTAAACTTATTTGGAGAGGAAAATCCAGAAATATGGGTAACCAATTCGGTGAGATCATTAAAAGCATTGGCCGAATATGCTGCGCCAAAAAATGTAAATATCATAGTTGAAAATCACGGAGGTCTATCTAGCAATGGTGCTTTGCTCGCAAGAGTTATGAAAGAAGTTGGAATGGACAACTGTGGAACTTTACCAGATTTTGGTAATTTCTGTTTGAAGAGAGAAGGCGGTGCCCGATGGGGTGCTACATGTATTGAGGAATATGATATGTACCAAGGTATAGCCGATTTAATGCCTTACGCCAAAGGTGTTTCTGCAAAATCCTATGCTTTTAATGAAGCAGGAGATGAAACAAAAATTGACTACTATAGAATGATGCAAATTGTAAGAGACTCTGGCTTTGAAGGTTTTGTAGGAATTGAGTTTGAAGGAGATGTAGAAGATCCTACTGAAGGCATCGCTGCAACAAAAGCATTAGTTTTAAAAGGAATTGATCAAACTAAATAAAATTATATGAAATCCACCACTCGCATTCAGCTTTCAATTATGATGTTCCTTGAATTTTTCATTTGGGGAGGCTGGTTTGTTACTATGGGTACTTTTTTAGGCAATAACCTTTCCGCTACAGGAGCTGAAATGGGCATGGCATATTCTACTCAATCTTGGGGCGCTATTATTGCTCCCTTTATTATTGGTTTAATTGCGGATCGCTTTTTTAATGCTGAAAAAATCCTTGCCGTCTTACACCTAGTTGGTGCAGTATTAATGTATCAAATGTCGCAAGCAACCGAATTTAACGTATTCTATCCATACGTACTAGGTTATATGATTACCTATATGCCCACTTTGGCACTAGTTAACTCGGTATCATTCAACCAAATGAAGGATCCTTCCAAGGACTTCCCATTTATTAGAGTTTGGGGTACCGTTGGATGGATTGTGGCTGGTTTGATTATTAGTTTTGCATTTAAATGGGATTCTATGGAAAACATAGGAAAAGGAATGCTATCCAAGACCTTTTTAATGACAGCTATTGCTTCTGCACTATTAGGTATATTTAGTTTTACTTTACCTAAAACACCTCCAAGTGCCGATAAGAGTAAAAAACCAAGCATCTCGGAAATTCTAGGACTGGATGCGTTGAAATTGTTAAAAGATCGCAACTTTTTAGTTTTCTTCCTTTCTTCAGTTTTAATATGTATTCCTCTTGCATTCTACTATCAAAATTTAAGCCCTTTCCTTACGGAGAGTTCGATTGAAAATTCAACCGCATGGGCTTCCGCAGGACAATTTTCTGAAGTTCTCTTCATGCTATTGTTACCCTTCTTCTTTAAAAAATTTGGTTTCAAAAAAACCATATTAGTTGGGATGCTCGCATGGGGAATTCGGTATCTTCTTTTCGCTTACGGAAATGCAGGAGATCAATTTTTTATGATTGTTATGGGAATATTACTTCATGGAATATGCTACGATTTCTTTTTCGTTTCGGGACAAATTTATACCGATAGTAAAGCTGGAGATAAAATTAAAAGCGCGGCACAAGGATTAATAACATTAGCAACTTACGGTGTGGGAATGTTAATTGGTTTTTACATCGCAGGAAAAATCACCGATGCCAATTTATTGACAGACGGAGGACACACTTGGAAATCAATTTGGACCTTCCCAGCTATTTTTGCCGCTGGCGTAATGGTGCTTTTTGCGTTCTTATTTAAAAATGAAAAAATAGAATACAAAGAATAATATGAGTCATAAAATAAGATGGGGCGTCCTTGGCGGTGGTGGAGATTCACTCATTGGAGTATTGCATCGAGTAGCTGCTAGTATGTTTGATGCCTATCAATTAATAGGCGGTGTTTTTAATGCCGAAAAAGCGGTTAGTGTTTCTTTTGCTGAACAAATTGGGATTCCAACAAATAGAATATACACGAACTTGAACGAGTTGATTTCCGAAGAGCTCAAATTTCCAGAAAATGAACGTATTCAGGTTGTTTCTATCCTTACTCCTAATTTTCTTCACTTCCCTATGGCCAAACAACTCATGGAAGCAGGTTTTAATGTAATCTGCGAAAAGCCCATGACCATGACTTATGCGGAAGCTTTGGAATTGGAGACTATTCAGAAAAAAAACAACAGCTTATTCGCTTTGACTCATACCTACACAGGTTACCCCATGGTGCGTCAAATGAAAAAAATGATTGCCGATGGAGTTATTGGAGAAGTTCAAAAAGTGGATGCACAATACTACCAAGGATGGATTAATCCTATCATTCATGATAAAGAAAAGCGTTCTTCCACTTGGCGTCTGGTTCCTGAAAAATCTGGAATCAGTTGTTGTATGGGCGATATTGGGGTGCATGCCTATCAAATGATTGAATATATGACGGGTATGGACGTAACCTCTATTCTTGCTGACCTCAATCATTTGTACGATGACAATCAAATGGACATTGATGGTACTGTATTATTGCGTTTTGATAAACATAAAAAAGGTGTGTTACGAGCCAGTCAGATTGCTACAGGAGAAGAAAACAACTTTACCGTTTCTGTGTACGGGAAAAAAGCTGGATTGCGATGGGAACAAGAAAATCCCAATTATCTTTATCTCTTGGAAGACGGACAACCTATGCGTGTTTTAAAACCTGGCCATGTTTACAATAGTGATTTATCTTTGGATGGCACTAAACTTCCTCCAGGACACCCAGAAGGTATTTTTGATGCAATGGGAAATATTTATAAAGGAATGGCGAAAGCAATCCGTGGAGAATCATACGACCCAGCAGAATTTCCAAGTATGCGAGACGGGGTTCGGGGCATGCATTTTATAGAAACGGCAGTAGCCTCTCATCAAGAAGGCAATGTTTGGAAACAATTATAAAGATTTTTACTTCATATGAAAACAATCAAAGGACCTGCTGTATTTCTGGCTCAGTTTATGGACGACAAAGCACCTTTCAATTCGTTAGATGGTTTGTGCCAATGGGCTGCAGATTTAGGTTATAAGGGAATTCAAATTCCCACATCTGAGGTTTTGATAGGCCTAACCTTGGCAGGGGAAAGCAAGGTATATTGTGACGAATTTAAGGGAAAAGTAAATAGCTATGGCCTTGAAATTACAGAGCTTTCAACTCATTTACAAGGACAATTAGTCGCTGTACACCCTGCCTACGATATCATGTTCGATAACTTTGCTCCAAACGATTGTAAAAACAATCCGAAAAAGCGTACCGAATGGGCTCGAAAACAAATGATAAGTGCTGCAAAAGCAAGTCGTCATCTAGGGTTGAACGCACATGCCACTTTTAGCGGTGCTTTGCTTTGGCATACCATGCATCCTTGGCCTCAACGACCTGATGGTTTGGTAGAAATGGGCTTTGCCGAATTGGCAAAAAGATGGCTTCCATTGTTAAACGAATTTGAGGAGAATGGAGTAGACGTATGTTATGAAATCCACCCTGGGGAAGACCTTCATGATGGGGTAACTTTTGAGCGTTTCTTAAAGGCTACTGGAAATCATAAAGCCGTTAACATACTATACGATCCTAGTCATTTTGTATTGCAGCAACTTGATTATATTGAATATATTGACCATTATCATGAATTCATTAAAGCATTTCATGTAAAGGATTCTGAATTTAAACCCGATGGAAAGCGCGGTACTTTTGGAGGGTATAGTGACTGGAAAGATCGAGCTGGACGCTATCGTTCTCTAGGGGATGGACAGATTGACTTTAAAGCTGTCTTTTCCAAATTGACAGAATATGGTTGTGACGTTTGGGCCGTTATGGAATGGGAATGTGTCATTAAAAGTCCAGAACAAGGAGCACGAGAAGGCGTTAAATTTATTCAAGATCATATCATTGAGGCTACTCAGAAACGATTTGATGATTTTGCTGGAGCTGAAATCGATAAAGAGAAACTCAAGAAAATATTAGGACTATAAACCGAAAACCATGAAAAAATTAGCCTTTATTATTTACGCTACTTTACTTTTTGCTTCGTGCAAAGAAAAAGCAGAAAATAAACCTGAGGAGGTTGCAAAAACAGTAACAACTGAAGTAGCCAAACTAAAAGAAGAGCCTACAAAACCCGAAGAGACCGAAATTTGGGAGCCCATTCCAGCAAGAGTAAACCCTACCACACAAAACGGTAAACCTAACGATGCCAATATCCTCTTTGATGGTACCGATTTTAGTCAATGGGTTTCGGCGGTAGATTCTACGGACGCTAAATGGATCATTAATGGTGACCGAAGTATGACGGTAAAAGATAAAACTGGGGACATTCAAACTAAAAGAAACTTTGGAAGTGTGCAATTACATCTTGAATGGCGAAGCAATCTCGAAAACAAACAAACCAATCAAAACCGGAGCAATAGTGGGGTGTTTTTTCAGAATAGATACGAAGTACAAATACTCGATAACAACGATAACCCTACTTAC
>JAESTG010000027.1 GCA_016763715.1 Flavobacteriaceae bacterium | reverse complement strand
TCAAATTAAAAATCAAGGAATTTTATTCCTATGAAAAAAAGCTTCTTACACGTCTTAAAGATTCCAGATACGACTTTATGTTTAATTCGCCAGATTATAAAAATGCAGACTCTCCTAAAGATTTACATAATTTGTTAGGTGATTGGATTGGCAGTGAAAGTAAGCTTGTAATATTAGATCTCAGTGGTGTTCCATTCGAAGTTCTCGATATCTCAATAGGGCTGATTACTCGATTTGTATATGATAGTATGTTTTGGTGGCGTAATGAGCCCTATACTGGAAAAAATAGACCATTATTACTAGCATATGAGGAAGCTCATACTTATTTAGGTAAAAATGAAGGCAATAGTTACGCAAAAACTGCAGTTGAAAGAATTTTCAAAGAAGGTCGAAAATTCGGAGTTGGTGCGCTTGTCATTTCTCAAAGACCTTCTGAAATATCAGAGACTATATTAGCGCAGTTGGGAACATTAATTGCACTTCGATTAACCAACTCAGGTGATCAATCCATCGTAAAATCCTCCTCGCCTGATAACTTAAATAGTTTAATAGATCTTTTACCCTCTTTAAGAATTGGTGAAGCGATTGTTGTTGGTGAAGCTATAAAAATTCCTTCTAGGATTAGGGTGAAATTAAATAACCCTAGACCTACAAGTGAAGATCCAAAGTTGGTGAAAAGTTGGAGTAAATCATATGAAACTGGTGGCGAAAATTATAAGGCAGTAGTCAACAAAATAAGAGAACAACGAACATAAAGTAATAATTCATGGATAGAAAAAATATAGAATCTAGTATGATACGCAGTATTGGTTATGACGCTAGCACAAGTGTACTTGAAATTGAGTTTAATAGCGGTCCTGTTTGGCAGTATTATGATGTGCCAGAAGCATTTTGGTATGAATTTGAAGGAACAGATTCACACGGGAAATTTTTCCACCGTGAAATAAAAGGTCATTTTTCTGAAACCCAAGTGGGGTGAACCTATTGTTTCCAAAAACCATATATAATTAATTTAACTTACAATATTTTTGTATTTTTTATATGGCTAATTCCTTAGGGTGTCATTTCGCCCCCTACCGCAAACGACCCCTTCCTGAAACCTTCTTTAGAAACAGTATTACAAACCTGTATCCACTCACAACTAATACACCCGTTTCTGACTTTCCCACTGCTAAATATTTGTCTATAATTACTGGTAAATACGCTGGTTGGTTTTAACATCGATCCTATCTTAATATTTAGGTTCGTGTGGCGAGAAAAATCTTCCAACACCTTTTTATCTCTGCTTAATATGCGGTTTTTAAAACAATGATGCATAGGGTCAGAACACACAGGTAAACAAATTTCATCTGGGCCGGATACTATTTCAATCGTTTCATCATTTCTCATGCGCTTTATAATAGCATGATAGTTTTTCACAAACTCAGCAGAATATCCTTGCCCCGTAAATGTCATACTACATAGCAAATGATGGGGCCGGAGTTTTATCATTTCTGAAGTTTATCTGGCGTGGGCTTATTAAATTGCCCCATTGAGCGTGCAATAATCGCTTCTGATATTTCATCGGCTGATTTCAAAGTTCGAACCACTGTGGGAACAGCTAGTGCTTTCCAGTCTCGGCCTAGGCCTCGAGCCTTTTGGGCATTCCGTACTTCTTCTAAAGTATTTCGTACTTGTGGAATGAAACGAATGCATAATGAGATTGCTAAACTTATCTGTGATGTTAGTACTTGTTTAGGGAGATGTCTAAGCCCTGCTTCTATGCCTTCGATTAGGTCACTTATTTTAGTAGTGAGTGTAACGAGAGAGGCTATAAGTAGTATTACTAGCAATCTCAACACGACAAAAAGTGCTAAGTTGATCCCAGATAAAAAATATTGCGCTACTAAAATAACACCCAAGACCCATAGGATTGGCTTGATGCTCTCCCATATAATTAGGGGCTCTATTCTAGCAATAGAATACAAAAAAACCACTAATATAGCCGTAGGAATTAATAGAGCCCAATGTTCGAAAACAAATAGAAACGTACAAAAAAATAATAAAAATAATATTTTTAAACTAGGGGACAATTTATGGATAAAGCTATTTTTATCAACATAGAGAGAAGTCAACATATGGATGTTTCTCTATAATATGGCAGCACCACAGATGGAATACTATCCCGGATCACTTCACCATCTTCGATTAAAATCACCCTATCTAATTCGGACACAAAATCCAAGTCGTGGCTAACAATTATAAGATTTTGCTCTAAATTTCTGAGAACCCGAATAAGGAGAATTCGATTAGCGAGATCCAAGAGAGTCGTAGGCTCATCCAGAACGATGTACTTTGGTCCCATTACAAGCACCCCAATTAAAGCTATTAATTGCTTCTCTCCTCCACTTAATTGATGAGTGTAACGACTTTTCAACGCATTCAAATCAAATTTATTAAGATAGTAATCTATGCACTCTACTATTTCTTTTTTACCCTTACCCGAGCTTTTAAGTCCGAATGCAAGGTCTTCCTCTACAATAGGAAAGACAATTTGATTGTCTGGGTTTTGAAAAACAAATCCAACATTTTTATTTAGTGGGATCACTTGATTTACACTATCTACTAAAGTCACTAAACCACTTGTGGGTATCTCTAATCCGTTGAATAACTTTGCTAAAGTACTTTTTCCAGAGCCATTACGGCCAATAATTCCCACGCGCTTTTCTGCAATTTCTAATGAAATATCAGACAAAATAGGAGTTTTATTTTTTATCACAGAAACTTCGCGAAGAGAAATCATAAACAACATGCTTTCATAGGAGAGTTCGACTAATAGGGGTCGATTGCGGTAGAGGGCAAAATGACATCTAATCAGGTAGAAACAGAAAGATTTGAGCGTGGATTATTCAAAAATGAAGAGTACCTAAATCATTGCTTCATGAATTGAAGGACCTATTAATTACAGGATATGATTTTGCTACAGTTACTATTACCGCTGAAGCTATCAAGACCTTAATTATATCACCAGGGATAAATGGTAAGGATCCTGTAGTTGCGGCTAAAATTGAAATTTTTGCCACAAATGCCACCCATGGGATTCCAATTATATAAAGTAAAACAATACCGCCAAAGCTGCATATCAGAAATGCCGAAATATAATTTAGTTTTTCCCAATAACGTTCAACCATCCACCCTATTGTATAGGCTGTTATAATCCATCCAATTAGAAACCCTGCTGTTGGACCAAAGAACACTCCAAAACCACCCCGGCCACCAGATAATAATGGTAAACCTATAGCGACTAAAGAAAGGAATAATATTAAGGCAAGAGCCCCTCGTTTCGCGCCTAAAACACCACCAGCGAGCATAACACCTAACGATTGGGCGGTTATTGGAACGGCGACTACTGGTAGCGTTATAGGCGGAAACACCCCTAATACAGCTACAATGGCTGCAAACAATGCAATCAAGACGATATCTTTGGTATGCATAAAAATTAATCCTTGCTCAGAAGAGGGCGTTCATAATTCCGTGTCAGGCTAGTGGTTTAAATATCAAGTACACCGTCTAACCTACCCTCGAAGTATATTGCCAGTTGAGAAAGTGTCAAATTCCAATTGTGAATTGGCATTGTCCATTTTTTGAGGCATTTTGAATGCCCATATACAGAAGTTTCAGTAGGCTGTTTTCGTTTGGGAAAGCACCCTTGGTCTTGGTCAATTTACGGAACTGGCGATGTACGGCCTCAATGGTATT
>JAESTG010000362.1 GCA_016763715.1 Flavobacteriaceae bacterium | reverse complement strand
GTATACGTAATTGTTTCGTTACCGTATAATTTGGCGTTCGTATCATCCAATTCAATGTTCATTACATAATCAGCTTGTTGCTGATAGTAATCTGGACCCGGAGCTCCACTTGCGCTTCGGTAGGTATTTGGAGTTGAGAACTCTTCATACATTTGTTTGAAGCGATTCGTATTATAATGACCTGGGTCACGTTTCTCTGTTTCGTCTGTATCCTGCGCATAGGTTGCTCCAGCTGCTAGGAAGATCGCAATCATGGAGGTGAATTTGATAAATTTCATATATTTATTTGATTGTTGATTATTTATAAAGCGCTTAAAAATAGGGTATATTATGGAGTTTGGAAGAAAATTTAATTGAAGTTTAACAATCCTTTGGGATTATCCGCGTCCAAGACCAAACTCTTTCGTTTCTTAAATCGTTTGACGCGAATTATATTTTGTTGTTCTTCAAATAGTTCCATCAACATTTTATTTTCGACACTAATGGAATTTAGTTCAGAAACACCTTTTACTTCAATAAAAATTTTCACAACATCGATATCGTATTCAAAGCCTAAATAATTCAATGCTACGACTTCGCCATTAACCTCAATAATAAACTTTTGTAGCACGTACTCTTTTAAAAATTTCCCTGTAGCTTCTGTTTCTTTTTTAGAATTCATAACAAGAGAAGGGTTGTACCTTGCCTGAAGCACATCTTCAATGTCATCAATAGATAATTTTGAAATAATTTGTAAAGAAGCCTCTTCTTGAGAATACTCAATTTTGGTAATGCTTACATAAAATTTATGAACGGTAAAAGATAAGGTTGTTGTCGCGATGACCAACAGTAGTGTAATGCGTAAAAGTTTCATTTACTTAGATTGAATTGTAAAATTAATAGACGTTGTTCCAAAAAAATAGCTTCAATTATTATTCCAAATCTTCAAATCAACAACAAAATAATTTGCAAATATAATTGTAATGGCACTTAACTAAACTATAAGAAGGTTGCTCTTTTTTGTTTATTCCTGATTTAGTCGTGACACATATACTTTACTTTTGTCCTTGAAAATTGATAGTACAAGAGAAAAATTTCCTGCTTCAAAATTACGCTTAACCTGAGTTGTCTCCATACAAAACAATAAAAAATCATACACTCGATCTTCTGGAACTTCATAAGCTTCTTCAAAAAATTGTAACGTATAATAATGAATCACCTGAGAGACCATTACATTTTCCGATTCCCACTTTCGCTGGAGTCTTAACTTTTTATAATAGCCCGTTAGATGTTTGTACAGTGCTTCAACATCCACAGCGGTTATCAAACCAATACCGCTCATGGTAGGTTCAATTTTCTCTTCTGGTTTTCCTTTGAATCCTGGAATTCCAACGTCATCAAAATTAAGTGTGTCGACGATTTTAATATTTTTTATATCTAGTTCAAGATTCCCGGAAAGTCTTGGACCTAGCTCTACCTCATCAAGCTCATTAACCAAATCCTTCAATGTGATAGAAATAAAACCTAAGGCATACATTTCGCTTGTAATCACAATTTGCTCTGGAACATATAATATGGAAGAAACAAGCAAAGTATCCAACGGTTTGGCCCGAATGCGAAATTCACCCTCACTATTTGTAACTGTATTAAATCGAGAAGAACGGTTTAAAATATGAATCCCCTCTACGTCCTTTAAATTAGTAATTTTCCCGTTTAAACTTTTCTCCTGTGCTACTGCTACAATTGAAAACCAGAAACACCCAATAACTAGAAAGCTTCTAATTTTGACCCTCAAGACGTTTTTTATAAATTTCACTTTGTTCGAATAGATATGTTAACAGTTCCATTTCCTTTCCTCTTTTCAACATTGAAATTGTAAGCCCATTCTCTTCAGTAAAATAAACAAAGTCATTTACCTTATCGTAAGGAATATCAAAAGTTTCTACAAAAAAACCATGCTTATATTGCTCAAGAAGGACATTAGCAATATTTTTTCTTGAAGTATATATTTGACGAGAAGATGGCTTTCTCTTCGGAAGAAAAAGTTCTATTAATTTTATCAGGTCAATACTAGCCACTGGAACCGAATTGACACCTAAAGCATCTTGCGCCGCATTTCCTGTAACTGGACTTTGCCCGTCATTTTCAAAGTTATATCCAAATTCCAATGCCGCATATGAAAGATCAAATTCTTGAGTAAAAACCGAAGTCTTTATATTCTTAGCATCAATTTCTAGATACCCAGTCAAATCGTGATTGCGAATAGTTACAGGATCCAATTGATTGACATTTGGATTAAGGTATACCCGAAGCTCTTTCGATTCTATGTCTGCTTGGGTAACTGCTATTTTAAAACTATTGAACTGTAACGCTGTAATTTGAATATGATCAAACTCAGCTACCTTTAACTTAAATTCACCCTCAATGTTGGTTACGGCACCTTTTTCAGAAGAAATATTATAAATACTAATCCCTTCGACATCCTCTCCTTTGGGAGCTGTTATTTTACCCGAAACTTCCACCCGTTCTACTTGCTGGGCAAGTAAAATAGTCTGAAAAAAGAATAAAGAAATAACTAGTGTTAGTTTCACAAGATAAAAGTAAACATTGTTTTCTTAGAGAAATCTTAAAGGGGTCGCCAAGGTTTTGTTAAATTTGAAAACAGTAAGAAAAGAGCTTTATTTAATGCTGTCCAATTCATTTAAATTATTCCAATCATGAAAAATCTAATCATCGCAAGCACCTCTACCATTTATAATAGTGGATATCTAGAATATATATTCGATGAACTTCCAGAATTATATAATGAAACACAGGAAGTGATTTTTATTCCATATGCTCGTCCTGGCGGAATTTCTCATGACGATTATACCGAAATTGCGGCAAAAGCCTTTTCTAAGATTGGCAAAAAAGTGAAAGGTTTACACACTTTCGAAGATCCAATTAAGGCCATATTAAATGCTAAAGGAGTATTTACGGGTGGAGGGAACACTTTTGTTCTGGTTTCTCAACTATATAAAAACAATGTGATGGAGCCTTTGCGTAACGCACTTTTTGAAGGACTGGCCTATTTAGGAACAAGTGCTGGAAGTAATATTTGCGGAGTGAGCATGCAAACAACAAACGATATGCCCATTGTCTATCCTCCTTCTTTTAAAACGCTAGGTGTTGTACCATTCAATATAAATCCACATTATATGGATCCTATTAAAGGCAATACTCATATGGGAGAAACGAGAGAAACAAGAATCAAAGAATTTCATACTCAAAATACCTTGCCAGTTGTTGGACTGCGAGAAGGCAGTTGGTTACGAGTTCAAAATGATGAAATTAAACTGAAAGGAAATCAAACCGCACGAATATTCGAAAAAGAAAAAGATCCTTACGAAATAGAAACAGCCTCCTATCTCAAATTCTAAACTCCCAGCTTATTTATATCCTTGACGAAGTGGTATCCTTTGGCAATAAAATTCTGATTGTTATAAAATTT
>JAESTG010000035.1 GCA_016763715.1 Flavobacteriaceae bacterium | reverse complement strand
TCGCAAGCCCTTGCGTTCAAGCCGCGGCAGCACTTCTTCCTGGAAATAGGGTAGTTTCCTGGTGTAGTCCACAAAACCAAACGCTGCCCCAGCCAAACCGTGTTTGGCCACCACCACCGGGTGGTTGAACGCAGTGTGAACAGTGGAAAAAACCACATGCCCAGTTTCTGCAGCTTTTAACTCAATATTAGAACCATTTATCGAAGATATTGAGGATCCCACTGCGATTTACATTGGAATTATAGTTTTTGGCGCTGCTCTTACTGTGCTTGTAATCCTTTTGTTACGACTTGATTGGGCAAGAATTCTTGGTAAAGTGGCTCCTTGGACACTTTATGACGATGAAAATAATCCTGATTCCTAGATGCTTATTTTAAAATTCCAAAGTTTATCGACACCATTTTTGATTCCTACTCGTTCACTAGCAAAAATTTTCTTCTTCTTATCTAATCCACTTGTTATGTAAAGTTCAGTCTTTTTAGCTAAATCAACACCATATTGTTTCTTGTTTATGTTTAATGCTTGTGTTAGTTTAGCTGGTCCATTTGCTAAGTTTGAAATTTTATTAGTTTTTCTATTTTTTTTCATTATGTCTATTCCGGTCTGTGGTTTTAAAGCACGAATCAATATGGCACCTGCTGACACACTATGATTTCTTGCAACTACATTAACACAGTAATACATTCCATAAGTGAAATAGACATATGCTCTACCAACCTGCCCAAACATTGCTTTGTTTCGCTCAGTCAAACCTCGATATGCGTGGCTTGCAGGATCATCCGTGATTCGGTAAGCCTCGGTTTCTGTAATAACGCCAAATATGGCCTGCTTTCCAATTTTTCGGACCAAACTTTTTCCAAGTAGTTCTCTTGCAACTTTGACTGTGTCTCTCTGGTAAAATTCTCTTGGAAGTATTTTCATGAATTTCACACCACACTCTTCAATCTATTCAGGATTTTTGCAAGTGTCTTCATGTCTTTTTTCAGAGTGCGAAGCAGTGCTTGGTTGTAAATTGTTGCTGCCGGATGAATTGTGAGAAAGTAACGATTCCCATCCCTCTCTATTATTTTTCCATGATCTTTGGTAATGTTATTACCTCCTAACAACGAATGATATGCAGTATTGCCCATCACGCAGATTATCTTTGGTTTAATTAATGAAATTTCAGTTTTAAGATAATGTTCACATGCCTTTTTTTCGGATTCTTTTGGAATTCTATTTTTTGGGGGTCTACACTTGACTACATTTGTGATATAGACCTTGTCCCTTGGAATCCCTGCATATTCTAATGCTATTGATAATTTTTTTCCCGCAATCCCGACAAAGGGCTCTCCTTGTTTGTCCTCGCTTCTGCCCGGGGCCTCACCAATGAATATCAACTCCGATTTATGATATCCCTTTCCAGGCACAGCATTTGTTCTGCTTTTACAAAGATCACATTTAGTACAGATGGAAACCCTGCGTCGAATCTTTTCTAATTCTATTAAACTCATGCTTCAACGCTTTTCACAGTAGCAGTTGCTCTGAGTGAGGGACCCCCATTTCCCATGAACATTGATTGCATAGGATCGCCTTTCCCACAATTGGTAATTGGCCTAACGGTAAAGTCATTTCCACAAGCATCAATTGATTTAAAAAAATCAGGGGCTGTTCCCATAACAATAACATCTCTTAGCAAATCAGTAATTTCTCCGTTTTCAATTTTATGGGCGTATTGACATGAAATACTCCAGTTGTATCTTTTCATATCTATTGATGGAACCTTCATGTTAGAAATGAAATAACCTTCTTTAACCTCACTAATCATTTCTTGAGGATCCCAATCTCCTCCATCTATACATGTACAAGCCATTCTAATCAATGGCATGAATTTGTATGACGTTGCTCTCATGTTTGCACTTGGTTTAACACCATAAATTTCTGCAGTTTCACGGTTTTGTAGATGATTTACCAAAGTACCATTTTCAATCAAATTTGTTCTTGAGGATTTTACACCTTCATCATCATAATGATACCAACCTAAATTTCCCTCAATTGTTGGGTCATCGAAAACATTCAGATTTTCTGAAGCTATTTTCTCTCCTATTTTGCCTGCCCACCAAGCTCCACCTGCCCATGCCATTTCCTTTCCTAACACTCTATCTGCTTCTGATGGGTGCCCTAGAATTTCATGAGTGAGTAAAGCTACAAAATCTGGGTTCATTACTAGCGGTGCTTTGCTCGTTTTAACTGGTTTTGCATCTATTAGATCAGATGCTTTTTCAGCAATGAATCGTGAAGTTTCAGTAATATCACATTCTTTTGTAATTTTTTCTAATCCTCCTCTTCCACCCTCTGTAATGTTAACAGACTGTGTCAAACCAGATTCATGAGCAGTCGCACTTAGATTAGCTATAACATCAGTTTTATTCTGATTAATTTTTGAACCTTCAGTATTGACAAAATATTTTGATACTACAATATATCCCAAAGCTGTTACAGCCCTGATAATCCTAGATTCTTTCTGAATTATTTTATTACAATCAAATCCAATTTTTACTAATTCATCTAGATTTGGCTCATCTTTTACTGGAAAATCTATTTTTTCATTATTTACAGGAACATTTGAAATTTTTACTTTTGATTTCTTGTTATTAGAACAATATTGCGATACCTTTGCTGCATTATTCACTCCATTCCTAACTTGTTCTAAAGAAGTTGGATTTGAAATTGAGTAAAAACCCCAAGCACCACTTTTTAGAATCCTAATTCCTAATCCTTGATCTTCGTTTGATATTGGATATTCTATTTCACCATTTTCAATTATTACTCCTCTTTCTGAAATGACTTCAGCTCTTACATCACAATATTGACATCCTTCGTCATTAGCATATAGAATTGCTTTCTCTGCAAATTCTTCAAGATCATTCATTAAATGTTCTAATTGATTGGCATTCCTTAATCTTTTGTTAATTTAACCTTCATTTGTTATAGATATTTGATTATGGTGGAACAGTTGGAGAGGGTGTTTTTGGGATCGAAAAGCTAAAGGTAGTTCCCACATTGGGAGTGCTTTCAAGCCAGATTTTGCCACCGTGAGACTCAACAATTCCTTTAGCAATTACTAGTCCTAGACCACTTCCACCCCGTTCTCTTGTTAAGGTTGTATCAACTTGATAGAATTTT
>JAESTG010000361.1 GCA_016763715.1 Flavobacteriaceae bacterium | reverse complement strand
TATTTACAAACTGTATTATTTCCAGACACTTATGTGGAGAAGAGTTTTGAAGAAACAGTCACTGAGGGGCTAATTCTGGATTTTTATACAGCAAGCCACCCGTATGCATCTTTTGTAGTGGCACCTTTGGCTGATGCAATTTCCGTTTATCATACCAATCCTTCATTAGTTTATGTTCCAAAACATAAAGCCTTAGGGAAGTACAATACTGAGTTTGGAAATGAGCTATATATAATTGAGGAACGTCCTGACGATGGTTTTCTTGATGTTGAATCCTTCGGAAAACCAGATGCCATAGAAAGCACGAGTGATTTAATGAAAAACCTTCGAAAGGATGAAAAATATCAAATGGACGAAGGTGCTTTCATTAAAGCGCGTCTGTTTGATATGATTCTTGGAGATTGGGATCGTCATCAAGATCAGTGGCGTTGGTCTCGCTTCGATATATCAGATGATAAGAAAGTATATCGTCCAATCCCAAGGGATCGTGATCAGGTCTTTTCCTTTTATGACGGAGCGTTATTGGATATAGTTCGCGTGCTGATTCCTAATGCAAAACAACTTCAGAAATATGGAACTGAAATTAAGGATATTAAATGGTTGAATGCAGCAGGAATCAAACTGGATAGAACATTTATTCAGCAGGCAACCAAGGCAGATTGGTTAAAGCAAGCAGCCTTCATAAAGGAAAACTTATCGGACAGCGCCATTGATAATGCTTTTTTAAGTTTACCAAAAGAAGTACAAGATGCTTCTTCCGAAGAAATTAAAACCAAACTTAAAGCACGTAGAGATAAAGTGGTAGAGTTAGCTAGTCGATATTACGATTATCTTTCAAGGTTGGTGATAATTACGGGAACCGATAAAGACGATCATTTTGAGATTACTCGAAGCAATGGCTCTACCAAAATTGCCATTTCTCGAATTAAAGGAGGAAAGGTAATGCCTCCTTATAAAGAGAGAGTGATATATTCTAATGAAACCAAAGAAGTATGGGTTTACGGACTCGATGATGATGATCAATTTGTAGTTAAAGGTAAAGGAAAGAATCCAGTATTTATTCGCATAATTGGAGGGCAAAATAACGATGTGTATAACTTCGAAAATGGAAGAGCTATTAAAGTACATGATCATAAAAGTAAACCTAATACAGTAGTTAATAAAGGAGGAGCATCCATACGGTTTTATGATAACTATGCAATTAATAACTACGATTCTCAGAAGTTAATAGTTAGGCAAAACTCCATTCTCCCTTCTATAGGTGCAAACCCTGATGATGGGATAAAGATAGGAATTCAGGATACCTATACTATTAAAGGTTTTAAGGCGAATCCATTTCATCAGAGACATATATTAAAAGTTGGTTACTTCTTTGCTACACAAGGGTTCGATTTTGAATATACTGGTGAATTTGCCAATGTAATTGGAAAATGGAATCTTCTTGTGAATGGCCGATTTACCAGTGAAAATTTTACTCAGAATTTCTTTGGCTTCGGAAACGAGACTGAAAATAATGAAGACGCTGAAGCATTAGAATTTGATTTCAATAGAGTGAAGACATCCACCAAAAGTGGGGAAGTTGGAATTGTAAAAAATGGCGAATATGGGAGTAGACTTGCCATAACCACAGGTATTGAAAGTGTTGAAGTGGAAGAGAGTTTAGACCGCTTCATCTCACAGATATTTAGCGGTGTTCCTGAAGTATTTGAGAGCAATACGTTCGTAAATGCTGAGGTTGATTATAGTTATTCCAGTTTTGATAATGCTGCAAACCCAACGCGTGGTACTGTGCTTAAGTTAGTGACAGGTGTTCGAACCAATACCGATGATACTGAACGTACCTATGGTTATATTCACCCTGCGTTACAGTTTTATAATTCGATTACCAAGAATGGAAAGTTGGTGCTTAAGACCATGGCAGAAGGACAATTTAACATAGGTGATGAGTTTGAGTTTTATCAAGCAGCCGTTGTGGGTGCCGGAAATGGATTGCGTGGTTATAGAACTCAACGTTTTAGTGGTAAGAGTGCCTTAGCATTAGGTGCTGATTTGCGCTACAGTTTCTCACAATTTAAAACAGGTATTTTACCATTACAACTAGGGATATTTGGGGGGTATGATGCAGGGAGAGTATGGTTAGATGGGGAAGGTTCAAATATTTGGCATAGTGACGTTGGTGGCGGTATTTGGATTAATGCCGTAGATACTCTTTCTGGTCAGCTAGGTGTTTTTAGTGGAGATGATGGTATGCGAATTTCTTTTGGATTTGGAGTTAGTATATAGGGGTAGCTCTTACCGAATTGTCGAAAATGCTTAAAAGTTATATTAGGCTGATTATTCTTCTTTCTTCAGAATTAACGAATATAAATTACCGCCCCTACCATGGGATCGCTCGTCTGCTATATATAGTTCGTTTTCAGAAATAAAACAGATACTTTCTTTTTGGGAGCGATGTCCTAGTTTTATTTTCTGAATAGTGCCAGATGTGAAATCATCTTCTTCATAATCACTCAAAATCCAGACTTTATTATATGAAAGGAGTACTATTTTTCCTGTAGGTTCGTGAATAGCTGCACTTGTAATTTCGCAATCACTCTGGTCATCACAAGTTTTAAAACTGCCTATTAACTTAGCTGCAAAATCTCCTTCCTGGGCTGGAATTTTATAAATTTTTGTTTTCCCATCATACTTTTTTGCTCTATTTCGAGTAAAAAGATAAAAGTGATTGTTAAGATATATAAATGCTTCTACATCGAATGACAGATGTTTTTCCTTAGGAGGAAATTTTACTTGATCTTCAAAATGGAAAGTTGTTATTATAGGTTTCGTACGTCGTTTTTTAATATTCCCAGGCTTACTAATAGCATAAATTGATAAATCGTTTCTATTGCTTTTATTATTTCCGAAGTTACCCACATATAAAGTACCATTAGGGTTTATAGCCAAATCCTCCCAGTCTATGTTAGGAGCATTTAAAAGCCGAAGTGTCTTTATTATTTTTTGAGTATTTATACTGAATCCATATATTTCGGGAGGGTTTCTGGAGTCGTTGATTGTCCAAATGATATCCTCATTTGGGAATTTTTCGATTCCGCTAACTTCCTTAATTGTTCTAGGGAGATCGGCAATGAGTTTTAG
>JAESTG010000360.1 GCA_016763715.1 Flavobacteriaceae bacterium | reverse complement strand
TGTTTGTAAAACTGAGCCACAGGATGTGCGTATTCGAATAGCTTAATTTTTTGAACATTTGCCATCGAAAATTTAATCAGAGTAGCTATATTCTGTTTTAAGTATTCTTCAGAAAAATGTAAACGCCTGCTTAATGTTCTTAGAAATTTTAATTCACTTTCGTCTAATAATTTGTCATCCCATACGGCCAAACAACAGATGTCCAATATGAACTGTCTTTCCAAAGGAGTAGCACTGTCATGAAGTGTTCTTGGGTGGTTGTCATAAAACTCGGAAGAAGAAGAGACTAGGTCAATAACTAAATAATCGTATTTATTTTTTTCTTTTTTTGACTGAAGGGCGAGTGCACTATTTTCAATTAGAGTGGTTTCCAAACCATCCATGTATGTTTTAAGTCCTTCAGGTTCTATTAAGTAATTGGAAAAAGAAAGTACATCTACATATAGCAACGCATAAGTGAGTAAGGAAGTAGCGTCTGCTTTCAGTAAGTTATTGGTTTCCTGCAGTCGTGCCGAAATAATTTTTTCTAAGTTTTCCGAATGACTTATTGAAAATCCTAATTTTTGAAAAAAACTACGCTTGCCTCGTTCTATCGATTTGTAAAAAGAAATTATGCTCTCAATAGCTTCTTCATTTGAGTTTTTTGGGTATTCTGAAAAATAAGTATACCAAAGTGCGTGAAATAGATTGACTTTAGTATATTCTTCTTTTGTAAGATTTAAATCGCTAATGGGCTCGTTAAGTACTGTGTTTACTGAAACGCCGTAAATGAATCCAGTATTTTTTAATTGCTCATAAAATACATTTGGCGATGTATAGTTATCAATAAGCAACTTTTTTGGAAAGTCGTTAATAAATTTATGTATCCAGCCTGAAGATGAGGGGTTCATTTATTAAATTTGTATCGTTATGAATATTTAAAGCATTAACAAAAAATTAACATTTTACACAAAACCATAAACGTACTTTCGGCGTAAACAGTTGGAAAGTAAATTTAACCATTCTAACATTCTTATGATGAAAAAAACAAAATTTTTTGCAGCCATTGGAGGCCTGAGCATTATAGCGTTGTCAGTCTTTTTAATAGCGGCAGACCACATTGATTCGCCAAATGTAGCGGGAACTAAAGTAGATATAGCCGATTTCTACGCCTTCGAAGGAGATAATCCTAATAGTACCGTTTTTATTGCCACACTTCAAGGTCCTCTTGAACCTGGGCAGGTAACACAAAATGCCATATTTGATGAAGACGTTTTGATAGAGTTTAAGATTGACAACACTGGAGATTTTAAAGAAGACCTTGTGATACAAGCAATTCGACGCGATACTTTAATGTATTTCTTTGGACCTACTCCAGTAGATCAACACGATACTGGAAGAGATGGAACAATAGGACTTACCAGCACCGTTAATATTAATGACGGATCTGGACAAGTTAAAATTTCAACCACAGAAGAAACTTTTACTTCTGAAAGTGGCGGCATGAAATTTTTTGCTGGCCCTCGAAGAGATTATTTTTATTTCGACTTTAATAGATTCAATGAAATAGCTAGTGGTGACGCAGCACCGGAAGGATTTTTTCCTCCAGGCGAAGCATCCGACTTTTTTGAGAACTTAAATGTACTTGCTATTGTTATTGAAATACCTAATTCTTTATTGGGTGAGGCACCAGATCATATAGGTGGTGCCGTTGGTATTAATGGTTTACCTAAAGCTTATAATGTTTGGGTTTCAACGAAAAGAAAACAATAATTTTAAAGAAGAAAAAATGAAGACATATAATATAAAATTAGTATTGCTAGCCATTTGCACTTCTTTATTATTTGTACAATGTGCCGATGACGATGAGAACGGAAATGTAATTGAACAAGATTTGTGAGTGATGGTATACAAAATGGTGATGAAGAAGGAATAGATTGTGGAGGTTCTGAATGTGAACCTTGTTTGGGAAGTATAAACTTCACTGGAGTGTATGTTCAAGAAGATGTGATGGGAAGACCTGCAGTAAATACAGTATTTAGTGGAAGTGCTGATGTTAAGAATAGCTTTAACATAGCTGCTGTTTCTGAGCGTAATGATACGTTGACAAATCCAATGGTTAATTTTCAAAGAATTTTTGAAGAAACCTTAGAATTGTATCATGATGTCTATGGTGAAGCCTTAGGTGTGGATATAGATTACGAAACCAATATTTTAAACTTGGACGCAGCCACCTTTACTGCTGTATTAGCAAATTTTGATGCGCTACAAGTAGCTCCAAATGCACCAACCACCTATTTTGATGGTACAAATGTGTTGACAGGTAGAAACTTGGGAGATGATGTTATTGATATTTCACTTATACTCATGTTTGGAGGAGCTTCTGGGACTCGCTTTGATGGTAATAATGGTACTCCTCAGTTAACCAGTGACGGAGTTGGAATTGGAGATCGAGATTTAACACTACCATTTCCATATATGGAAGCTGCGATTTCACAATAAAAAATAATTAAATAAAAGAAAAGAGCAACATAAGTTTGCTCTTTTCTTTTTAACAGCATTATGAAGAAATCTATTTTATTAATAGGATTCATTTTGCTGGCTGTTGCCTGCAAAAATGATCCAGAAGAGAAAGTAGCCTTTACTAATCCAGAGGACTACAACCCATATTTGTTTACCGCTTTTCAACCAAGTTATGATCAAGCAGTTTCATCCAAAGATTTTTGGTCCAAGCGCATGAGAGTTGATAGTTCTGGGGTGGGAGATTTATCACCTTTAGCTGGAGCCTATACACAACTTTTTGAGACCACTGGAAATGCTTTGTATTTGGAGAATGCAGAGCACTTGTATGTCAAAGGAATTGAAATTTCAGCGACAAGCAAGGATGCATTTGCAAGAGGTTTGGCTCATAATTATATCTCACAACATCGCTTTAAAGAAGCGTATGATTTACTTGTTGCAACACTTCAAGGTCCTTCCGATAAGCACGCAACAAGATTAATGTTGTTCGATGCTGCCATGGAAGTAGGTGATTATAAAAAAGCCTATGAATACCTCGAAGCACTTAAAAACTTGAGTGATTACCATTATCTCATTCGATTGTCCAAATGGAGTGATCACCGAGGAGATTTGTCGAATGCTATTCGTTATTTGGAAAAGGCCATGAACATTGCTGAGTCGAGAGACAGTAAATCATTAAAAATTTGGACCTACAGTAACCTAGCGGATTATTACGGACATGCAGGAAGAGTTCGAGATTCTTACTCTTTTTATTTAAAAAGCTTAGCCTTGCAACCAGACAATGAGTACGTGAAAAAAGGAATTGCTTGGATATTGTATTCCGAAGAAAAAAATAGCACCGAAGCACATCGTATTATGGACTCCGTTATGAAAAATCGACGATTACCTGATGATTTTCTTTTTAAAGCTGAATTATATGCTTTTGAAGGTCAGAACGATTTGGCTGAGCAAGCAGAGAATAATTTTATTAATGCGGTTGCCGAAGGAGACTATGGGAAGATGTATAATTCGTATTTAATTGAAATCTATGCGGAACATCAACCAAAAAAAGCATTAGAACTTGCTACGATTGAAGTAGAAAATAGACCTACTCCCGAGATTTACCATTTACTCGCCTTGGCTCAATTGAGAAATGGGATGCCCAAAGAAGCTTTGGAAACTATTCAAAATTATGTGGAGGGCAAAACTTTTGAACCTATGGCTTTATATCATAGCGCCTTAGTATACAAAGGAAATAACCTAACAAAGGAAGTCATAGATATAAAAGTAGAACTAGCCAAAGCAGCTTATGAACTTGGGCCAGTTGTATCCAAAAAAATAGAAGCACTCTAATAGGTGCTTCTATTTTTATAAAACTACTATTTTTTAGGGACTAACCATTCCTAAAGCATATAATTGAGAAAGCGTAGGTGATTCACTACCACCTTCAGGTTCCAACGTAATTCCGAAGGCTTCTGGAAATGGGATATTTTCTACCTTAAAAAATGAAGTTTCTGAAGTGTCAAATGAATTCAACAGTCCAATACTACTTGGTGTGAGTGGATCCATAATTAAAGACCAAACCTGATATACTTTTCCTTTGGGTGGGGCAGGTAAACCTTTAGCATCTATATAAGCAATATTCTCATCTTTATTATAGTACACCGTTGCGTAGGCTAAAGGAGACACAGGGATATTTCCAGATAAGTCAATCGCTTTATAATCCTTAGAGCGAGTAATTTCTAATAATTCCTTGGTTTGTGCCAATTGGACATTGGTGTTATTCGTTTTTTCTTTCAATACAACATTTTGAGTACTGACGGTTCGCAATTGACCCTTTAAATCGGCATTTTGTTTAATCATAAATGCCAATCCAGCAAAGAAAATTAAAGCAGCAGCCCAGCCAGTCATAGAGCTCAAATTGCGTTTAGGGGTAGAAAGAGACCGTACGCCATTGGTTGTCTGATCTACATTTTTCCATACTTTAGGAGCAACGGTTCCGCCCACAGTTTCAGAAAGGTGAATTAAGGAAGTCTCAATTTGTGTCACTTCTTTTTTTACTGAAGGATATAGTGCCATAGCCTTTTCAACCTCCTGAATTTCTTCTTGAGAAAGTGAACCGGTAACATATAATTCTAGTAGTCCGGATGCTATGATTTCTTCTGCCGTCATATTTATTTATTCAAAAGTATTTTACGCAATTCGCTAATACAATTTCGAGCTCTTGTTTTAATGGTGCCTAGAGGAGTTTCCAGAGTTTCAGCAGTTTCAGCTTGTGTATATCCTTTAAAATAGAGCAACTCTATAATTTGAATACAAACTGGTTTTAATGCTGTGATATATTTCTTTATTCCAATGGCATCGGTTTTTCCAGACAGGTTATCGTGTCCAGCTAATATATCTACGAAATTTTCGGTAGTTAAGTTTTTTGTTGAATTCTTAAATGCTTTCGATCTAGTTACGTCGATAGCAGTATTTCTAGCAATGTTGAGAAGCCAAGTATAAAACCGGCCTTTGGTTGGGTTATATGAACCAGAATTATTCCAAACCTTAACAAATACATCTTGTAACACTTCCTCTGCAATAGAATGATTTCGAACAAAACTGATTACAATTCCATAAATTGCCTTAGAGTACATATCATAAATTTTGGAAAGTGCTGCATGATTCCCATTTTGCATTTCCAATATAAGTTCGTCTGGTTGATCCATCAATTTTTCAAGGGGTAACTGACTACTAAAATACGTAAAATCTTGATGAAACGAACGCTCCTTTTCGTAAATTAAGCCTAGCGGATTAGATTCATTTAGACCTGTTTTCACGTATGTGATTTATGCTTTTTAGTCCTGTTTTATGAATAACGATATGCATAATTGCTGAAGACTTATTGTATTTCGTAAATTGACAATGAATTCTGATTAAATTGTTTCTATGATAAAACCATTACTTGCACTTATAAGTCTATTTTTTGTTTTTTCTCCCTTTGTTGGTTTTGCGCAAGAGGCAGATAATGCGGTTGAAATATTTTTGGAAAAGGAAGGGGCAATTACTTCAAAAAGTGAATGGCATATTACTAGTGAGCATATTAGTAGCACGAGTAAAATTCATCATATTTATTTCCAACAAATAAAGGGCGGAGTTTTAATTAATGGAACAGAATCTAGTATTCACCTGTCACCCAAAGGTGATATTGTTGCTGAGAATTATCACTTTATACAGAATGTTTCAGAAATAAAGTCTATTCCTAAATCGAACCTGATAAACCCGAAGGAGGCAATTAGAGTTGTAGTGGGGCAAATGAGTTACAGGCCTACAAGTGATTTTTCGTTTAGACCTGAAGTTAAGGAAACATTGAATGAAGTTGTTTTTAGCGATGGAGGCATTTCTCCTAGGGATATATCTGTTAGGTTGTTTTATACATTGGATGATAATCAAAAGTATAGGTTAGTTTGGGAAGTTTCCATATTAGAATTGGATTATTTGAGATGGATGAATATTGAAGTGGACGCCTTAACGGGAGCTATTATTAATAGTGAAAATATCATGCAAAGTTGTGCAACAACTAATGATGATTTTGTGGAAGAGGTGATAGATTTCAATAGAAATTTAATCCTTCCTTCCATTGAAAATACATTAGAAGACTCGGAGAACTTATGCGAGGTATGCTACGAGGTGTTTGCTATGCCATTGGTGAGTCCGTTGGCTGGTGAGCGAACCATAGTTCAGAACCCTGCAGATCCAATTGCTTCCCCATTTGGATGGCATGATACTAATGGACAAACTGGATCGGAGACCACTGTTACTGATGGAAATAATACAAGGGTAGTTGAAAGTGGGAACCATATTGGTTATCTAACTTCTGGAGGTCAGCAATTAGATTTTACGGGATTCGAATTCAGTCCGATTTTTACCGAAGAAAACCAGTATGAAGATGCAGCATTAACCAATGTTTTTTATTGGATCAATATAATTCATGATGTAACATATCATTTTGGATTTGATGAACTTAGCGGGAGTTTTCAAAAAATTAACTATTTATCAGGAGGGAGAAGAAATAGTGACTTTGAAGCCAGAACTCAATCACGGTCAGGTTGTAATGCTTTTTTTGCTTCCAATGGAGGTCGACCCATTATGATACTTAGTTCTTGTGAAGATAAGGATGCGGCTTTTGATGCTATAGTAATAATACATGAGTATGGTCATGGTATTGTAAAACAACTAATTGGCGGCGGCTCAATAGGTTGCTTACCTAATGAGGAGCAGATGACGGAAGGCTGGGCTGACTATTTAGGTATTATGTTAACTATGAATTCGTCCGATATGGCTGAGGATCGGCGTACTATTGGTAATTATTTTTTTGGACAAGGTATTAAGGGGCGTGGAATTAGACGATACCCATATAGTGTAGATTTTAGTATAAACCCCCAAACGTATGATTTTATTAAAACTAGTTCAGTTCCTCATGGGGTTGGGTCAGTATGGACCACTATGTTGTGGGAAATGACGTGGGCTTTAGTGGATGAATATGGTTTTGATAGTAATTTATATAGCTTTACTGGGGATGTTAATAAAGATGCTGGTAATGTGATGGCTTTGGCACTTGTTCTAGAGGGAATGAAATTAATGAGATGCTCTCCGGGGTTTATTGATGCAAGAGATGCTATTTTACAGGCAAATATCGCTATTTATGGAATTGAAAATCAATGTGTTGTTTTTAATGCTTTTGCCAGACGCGGGTTAGGTTTATATGCAGACCAAGGAGAACCGAGGTTAAAGGATGATGGTGTTCAGGATTTTACCGAGTATCCTGTAACTGCTCAAATTCTAGAGATTTCACCTATTTGTTATCAGGAAGGAATTATTAATGGCTTAAAAGGGGGGCTGCCTCTAGGTGGTGTATATAGCGGAATTGGTGTTATTGATGATGGTAATGGGGAAACTTTTTCGGTGGATACATCAATTTCAGGTACTGGTTCATTGTTGTTAACATATGAGGTGGGAGACAGTTTTTGTAGTATGAGTTCTACGAGTGAACGAGAGATTAGTATTGATTTTGATAAGACTCCGCCATTAGTGGAATGCCCAGGGAATATTGAGGATACAGTTGTGTTTGATGGAACTTATATTTTACCCGATTATAGGACGTCTGTAATTGTTACAGACTATTGTTCTGACAAATTTGTTGTAGTACAGGAGCCTGCTAGTTTTACTGAATTATCCGATGGGGAGCATTCTATAAAAATGATAGTGACAGATGAAGCAGGGAATACTACTGAATGTGTTTTTTTACTGAATGTTAAACTTGTTGGTAGTGTAAATTTGGATTTCCTATCGACAGTTTTACTTTACCCTATTCCAGCCTCTGGAGAAGTAATCATATACAATCCATCTGAAAAAAGAATACTTTCAATATACATTCGAGACATAAATGGAAGGATAATAAAATCAATTAGCCCTAGATCCAAGGAATTGAATGTTCCGATTCAAATAGACCAATTATCGGCTGGAAATTATTTCATTACCATAGTGGGGGAGAGAGATACTGTGGTAAAAAGAATGACAAAGATCTAAACTAGTTTTGTTAATACTTAAGTTGTTGTAACTATATAATTTTCATGCAAATTAGAAACTTTTCCTTTTATGTGTTATTTAAGATTAGTTTTTCAATATTGGTATGGTGAAGCGATAGTACATGTTTTTCAATTTAAGACAGTAACTATACCATGGAGAGAAAAGACAGTTTTAGAACAAATGGCATGAGGCTTTTCCTTTTATTAGAATTTTTGTTGATTATCGTTAGCCCTCAGATTGCAATGGCACAGCAACCCAATATTGAAAAACTAATTTCAAAGGCACAATTAAATGCTCAATGGGAAGTTGCTAGTCAACATCGTAGTACCGCAAGTGGAGTAACTCACTTATATTTTCGATAACTTATAGGTCAAGTTCCAGTTATTGGAACTGAATCTAGTATTCATATAGCATCAAACGGAAAGGTGGTAAGGGAATTTAATCGATTTGTCTCTAATGAATTGTTTAACCCTAGGAATGAGGTTGTTATTTCGGCTCAACAGGCTGTTATTTTGTTAGCCAAACAAATGAACTATGTCGTACTTGAGGCACTTATTCCTATTGAAAAAAATGAAGAAGGAAGTTCCAACAGTCAAAGTGATCAAGTTGCATCTTTCTTGATTCCTTCGGAAGGGCCAATTTTTAGTGCAGAATATATTCCATTTTGTTTGACAGGTGGAGTTTATGAGAACCTTACTGGAGGATTACCTATTGGAGGCTTTTATTTGGGGCCTGGCGTTATGGATAATGGAGATGGGCTAACATTTAATTTTGCTCCAGCTCTTGCTGGTGAGGGAGTTCATCAAGTGACTTATTTTTCTCTAAATACTGACTGCGCATCTGCCTTTCAAGTATTTGAAGATTTGATAGTCGTTAGCGATGTACAGCCTCCAGAAATTGAATGTCTGCCTGATGTGTCTCTAAACCTTTCGTTTGCAGATGAATATTTCATGGATGATTTTACCGGTCGCATTATTGTAAATGACAATTGCCAAGGTGTAATTGAAAGAACACAATTCCCTCTTGTTGGAACTCCTACCAACGCTGGTACTACTCAAGTAACAATTACGGTGAAAGATGGAGCTGGAAATGAGGCTAGCTGTTCGTTTCGTTTAAATTTGTCATTTCCAGAGAATTCAGATGAAGTTCAAGATTTCCTTACAATCTATCCCAATCCTGGAAGTAATGAAATAACTTTATTCAATTCAACAGAAAAGAAAATCACTACCGTCAAAATAAGAGATCTTAGAGGTCGATTGATTTCTGAGGTGCGTATTAATAACTCTGAATTAGAAAATCAAATTTTAATTGAATCTCTCTCCTCGGGTATGTATTTCATTTCAGTAAATGTTTCTAGTAAAACGGAAGTGATGCGATTGTTGAAAAGATAAGTTCTAATCAAATATTAAGTTTTTTTGGTGAGTTTTGGTTTCTTCAAAACAAAATTATAAACCGATAAAGCGCAAAAATAATAGGCAAAACAACTATATTTTAACGAATTATGAGAAAATAAGTAGGATTTAAGAGAGGGTAAAGTTTGGGAAAGGCATCACTATTTAATAGATTTGCTTGAATTTAATAATTCTTGATAATTATTAACCTAAATTATTTTCTATGAAAAAACTTACCATGCTAATAGCATGTGGTTTTTTGTTTGGTATATCTAGCCAAATAATTGCCCAAAATGTTCAGCAAAGTATTGACCAACAAATTATTCAGTTGTTGGAAAACAATCAAATTACTTCCCAAGATGCAAATTGGGTAATTACAGATCAACATGTTAGTAGTGCAAGTGGAATAGAGCACGTTTATTTTCGTCAAATCCATAACGGAATTGAAATTTATGGAACCGAATCTAGTGTGCACCTTTACCCAAATGGGGAAGTCCTAAAAGGAAATAATAAATTTATTTCTAATGTAAACGAAAAGGCAACTGGAGGTTCTAGTCCATCGTTAACTGCATTACAAGCTGTGCAAAATGCGGCTGGTTATTTTAACTATACTGTTTCTTCAGAAATTTCAGTAATTAGTTCAAATATTTCTAGTCATGAAACCATTTTAAGTGATGGTGGTATTTCTATGAGCAATATTCCTGCAAAATTAGTTTACCAAATGAATCAAAACGATGAGCTTGTATTAGCATGGGACCTTTCTATTGAGGAAGTAGCCCAACAAGATTGGTGGAGCGTTCGTGTGGATGCTACTAATGGATCTATTGTAGATCAAAATAATTTTATGTCTAGCTGTAATTTTGATCATGATCACAGTGCTCATGAAGTATTAGACTACAATGAAAACCTTTACGACATTCCTAATTATAAGGAAGCAATGGCTAAACGT
>JAESTG010000359.1 GCA_016763715.1 Flavobacteriaceae bacterium | reverse complement strand
CAAATACATCCTCACTTCATTAAAAATCTCATTTCAAAAAACACTTCCATTTCACAAGGAGATCTAAAATTGGCGACGCTTATAAAACTAAATTTATCCAATCCTGAGATTAGTTCTATTTTGGGTATTTCTTCGGAAAGCGTTAGAAAAAACAGATATCGTTTCAGGAAAAAATTAAACTTTACCACCGACGAATCTTTGCTTGAATTCATCTCTGAATTATAGATTGTCCCGTTTTTGTCTCTATTAATTTCATAAAATAAAGGGATTCATGTGTTTTTGTCCCATTAATGTCTTTACATAAATTTTCTACCCAAGCTTTCAAAATTTACTTTTACATAGCAAGACATGTTGTTCAAAATACATGTAGTTATGAAAGTGAAACTATTAATTATTCCCGTTTTATTAATAATCCTAATTTGCTAAAGCACAGGTATGAATTGGAACCACTACCCCACAGGGAGCAGTAGATGTTGGTGCCGATCGTGAAGACAGGAATGCAACAGGTATTAATGAAGCTCAAACCAATACCTCGGCAATTGTTTCTGGTGTCATACATATTATTGATTAGACGCTAATGACGCCTCTTGTCCATTTTTTTCAGAAGAAAATAAAAATCCCCATAAATATGAAATAATAACATTATTAATTAAAATTTACATTTATGAAAACAATCTACACGTGTCTCATTTTTTTAATTCCTCTATCAATTCATGCACAATATACAGCCATTCCAGATGCGAATTTTGAGGCTGCATTGACAGTCTATGACGACATCCCCAATGATGGTCAAGTCCCAACAGCAAATATTGAAACTATAACCAGTTTATTAGTACCAAATGCAGGTATTTCAGATTTAACTGGGATTGAAGATTTTATTGCATTAACACATCTTAATTGTGGTCAAAATAGTCTTACCGCTTTAGACATTAGTAATAATACACAATTACTAATTTTAGAATGTCATTTAAATCAAATTTCGTCTTTAGATGTAAGTAATAATACCTTATTACTTTTATTAAGGTGCCATAATAATGAAACTTCATCATTGGATATTAGCAACAACCCTAGCTTATACAACCTATGGTGTTCTAGAAATCAATTAACAACTTTAAACATTGCCAACAATGTAGCATTGGAAGACCTTATATGTGGACATAATAATTTGTCTAGTTTAAATACAAATTCAAATACCTTATTAAAAAAACTAAAGTTTGATTTTAATCAATTAACCACTATTGATTTATCTAACAATCTTTTAATTGAAGACCTTGATTGTAGGTACAATAATTTTACGCAAATAGATATATCTCTTCTTACACAATTACAAGTATTAACAAGTGATGGCAATCAATTAACCCAATTAGACCTGAGCAACAACTTGTTATTAAACCATTTAATTATTGGCAGTAATATGCTAACACACCTGAATGTTGCAGCAAATACTCAATTAGGCACCTTGTGGTGCAGTGGTAATAATTTAACGACTCTAGACTTAAGTAATAATTTACAGCTTACAACTTTAAAGTGTAGTGGAAATACTAATTTAACAAGCTTAAATGTAAAAAACGGAGCTAATAATCTGTTAACCAACTTTAATGCGGTTGTCAACCCCAATCTAACCTGTATTGATGTTGATGACCAAGTAGCTGCGAATGCAGGAATAGGCATATATAGCACTTGGCAAAAAGATGCTACAACTACTTATAGTGAAAACTGTAGTTCAGCTTTTACCTATGTCCCAGATGATAATTTTGAACAAGCCTTAATAGATATGGGATATGATTCTGGACCACTTGACGACTACGTTTTGACAGCAAACATTAATACTATCACTCTCTTAAATGTTACTACTAAAAACATAAACACCTTAACTGGGATTGAAGATTTTATAGCCTTAGAAAAATTATACTGTTATGAAAACAACTTAAACTCATTAGATGTTAGCACCCTTACTCATTTAATTGATCTAAGACCTTTTAACAATAACTTATCCCATCTGGATATCAGTAATAATCTAAACTTAGAAATTCTCTATTGTGGACAGAATAACTTATCTAATATAGACACCTCACTAAACGTTGCACTCAAAATATTACATGTTGAAATTAACAATATTTCAAATCTTGACACCAGTACAAACACGGCGTTACTCACCTTGGATTATGGTTATAATATGATTTCGTCCATTGATATTTCAAACAACACTAGCTTAACTCGATTTATTTGCAGATCTAATAACATATCCAACTTAGATATCTCCAATAATACTCTATTAGAAACATTTCTATGTGATACGAACAATTTAACAGAGCTAGATTTAAGTAACCATAGTTCGCTCACATTCGTAAAAGTATATAGCAACCCACTTCTGTCCTTAAATGTAAAAAATGGAACTAATAGTCTCATTACTACTTTTCATGCACAATTCAATCCAAGTTTAAGTTGTATTCAAGTAGATGACGAAATAGCTGCGAATGCAGGAACAGGAAGCTATAGCTCTTGGATAAAAGATGTTTCAGCAATTTACAGTGAAAATTGTAGCTCAGCTTTCACCTATGTCCCAGATGATAATTTTGAACAAGCCCTAATAGATATGGGGTACGATTCTGGATCTCTTGACGACTATGTTTTAACTTCCAATATTAACACCATTGAAACCCTAAATGTCGCCACAAAAAATATTTCTGATTTAACTGGAATAGAGGATTTTACAGCACTACGGAAGTTATACTGTTGGGAAAATAATTTATCACAACTAGATATAACGGCCAACTTAGTCTTAGAAGATCTTAGATGTTATAGCAATCAACTATCATCCTTGGACACTTCAAATAATAGCGCATTAAGAGCATTATTTTGCCATTATAATAACATATCCTCTCTTAATTTAAGCAACAACCCCTCACTATTAACTTTATGGTGTTTCGATAATTCTATAGTAAGTTTAAACTTGAGTAGTAATACATTATTAAAGAGTCTTGACTGTCGAAGCAATTTACTCACAAATGTAGATGTTAGCAACAATATAAATTTAACTCACTTTCTGTGTACGAATAATAATTTATCAAGTTTAGACATAAGTAACAATTCACAATTGCAAAATTTTAGTTGTGCATTAAATAATATATCTAGTTTAGATGTCAGCAATAACCCAAATTTAATTAGCTTCTTCTGCGGAAATAATAATATATCCAGCTTGGATGTTAGCAATAATACAGCACTCACAGAACTAGGGGTTTCTTTCAATAGTATTGAGGCTTTAGATTTGACCAATAACCCATCTCTCATGCTATTAGGAGCTGATAATACAAACCTAACCTCCTTAGATGTAAGCAACAATAGTCAACTAGAATCATTATTTTGTATCGGCAATATAAATTTAACAACCTTGAATGTTAAGAATGGGAATAATGCAATTCTAATTCCTCTTAATTCTACAAACAACCCTAACCTAATATGCATCCAAGTAGACAATGAAGTAGATGCTAGCGCAGGCCTTGGGTCTTATGGCGCTTGGTCAAAAGACCCAATAGCACATTACAGTGAGGATTGTGGCCTTGCCTATACTTATGTGCCAGATGATAACTTTGAACAAGCCTTAATCAATTTTGGATATGACACTGGCTCTTTAGACAACTATGTTTTAACAGCCCAAATAGACAACATTATAAGTTTGAATATTTCCAATCTAGGAATTCAAGACCTTACTGGAATTCAAGATTTTACGACACTTAGAAATTTAAATTGTTCCAATAATCTTATCTCTTATATAGATCTTAGCACAAACAGAAAACTAAGAAGGCTAAACTGTTCTAATAACTCTCTGGAATATTTAAACGTTAACAATCATAGAAATCGAATTTTGAGAAACTTCAATTCACAATCTAACCCCAATCTATTTTGCATACAAGTGGATCGACCTAATCAAGCTACACATGGAAATGGCTCCTACAGAAATTGGCTAAAAGACAATCATGCAGGGTATAGTTTAAACTGTGGTGGGTCTAGACAATCAACAAGTAATTCAGGCCAAATTACATTGAAAAATACAACCCACGATGACATTCTACTATATCCAAACCCAGCTAACAATTGGGTTAACATTAAGAGCAATCTTAATATTAAGACCATTGAACTTTATAATATAAATGGTCAAAAACTAATGTCACAAAATTTTACGAATCGTATTGATGTTTCACAACTAGCCAAAGGCATGTATATCCTGGCGTTAGATACGGGTGAAGCACACATTATTAAAAAACTAATTATAAATTAAGCAACTAGGAGCTTACGAACCAATTATTTTTATTTTCTTTAAGGAGAGGCCGCTGTGGGGAGCGGCTTTTCTTTTTCTGACTAAAATTCTTTTTTCTGAAGGGTTATTTTTACATTTGAAGGAATAACAATTATAACAATGTCAGACCAAAAAAGACTCTTCCTTGTCGATGCATATGCTCTTATTTTTAGAGGGTATTATGCCTTTATAAAAAACCCAAGAAT
>JAESTG010000358.1 GCA_016763715.1 Flavobacteriaceae bacterium | reverse complement strand
GAGAGTATTCGCTACTCACGCCGAGGTGGCGGTTTGCCAGGGCCATGGCATGAGTTATAGATGGGCTTTTGTAAAACTTGAAGTATATTTTTTAAATAACTTTTACGTTTACTGCGTTTAGTCCTTTTCTTCCTTCTTCTAGATCGAATTCAACTTCATCGCCTTCGCGAATTTCATCGACTAATCCTGAGATGTGTACAAAATGTTCTTTGTTTGAACCTTCTTCTGTGATAAAACCAAAACCTTTGGCATCGTTGAAGAATTTTACTGTTCCTATACTCATTGTTAAAATTTAAATTAATTAATATGTAATAGGCAAATATGATGCCATAACCTTAAAGGTACGTTTTTTATACTTATGTTTTGTAAAATAGAATTTTTAAGGGGTTTTGGTGGTTACTCCAAGAGTGTCTAAATCATCTTTTAATTGAGGTGCACTACTAAAATGGATTCCATTAATACCTACTACTTTGCAACCTTCAACATTTGCAAGGCTATCGTCAATAAATACAGAGTCTTCGGGGTTAATCTCATAGCGCGAAAGCATGAGTTCGTAAATTTCTGGGAAGGGTTTACGCATCCCTTCGTCACCGCTAACCAAAATACCTTCAAACCACTCTAACCACGGGAACTTGGCAATAGCTTTAGGCCAAGTCTCTCCACTCCAATTGGTAAGTGCAAGGACGCGATAGTTTTTGTTGTTCACTAAACTCTCCAAAAGTTTCAATGTATCATCATGTGCAAACCCAAGCATTTCTTCCCATCGGTCGTAGTACATTTTAATGAGTTCTTCATATTCTGGAAATAAGGCAATTCTTTCTTCAGTTGCTTTATCCAGTGAATATCCAGCATCCTGATTTACATTCCAATCCCAAGCGCAAATGGTATTGAGAAACCAATCCATTTTTTTACGATCACCGCGAAATTCTTTTAAATAAACATATTCAGGGTTCCAGTCGATTAAAACACCTCCAAGGTCGAAGATTATGGTGTTGATTTTTTGAGTCATTTATATATTATTTAATCACGTGTTAATCGCTCAATGATATTTGTATGCTGAGGGAATAGTTTTGTTAGTTCAGTTCTCTTAGGCATATCAAAGTCTTTAAAATCGAAACCAGGAGCAACAGTGCAACCAGCTAGGGCGTAACTATTTTTTGCTGGTACTTCGGCAGCAAACCAATGCCCTCCAGATACCATATATTGAGGTACTTCTCCTTCGGAAAGTCTATTTCCAATGTTTTTGAACCAATAATCCCCATTGGGAGCTATCACATGTAACTTGATTGCAGAACCCATATAAAAATGCCATTGTTCATCTTGGTGTATTTTATGAAAGGCTGAAAATGTTTCCGAATGAAGTAAGAAGTAAATACTCGTCGCAAAATTTCTATTGCCGTCATAAATCCCACCAAGCTCTGCCTCAGAAATGAAGCCCTCACTGCGGTAAGTTTCTTTAAAATAGCCCCCCTCGGGATGAGGAGCCAAATCCAATTGCTTGATTATTGTTTCCTTGGAATTCATATCTATGTTTTACTTCGGAAATAAACTTTTGTCAAGCCCAGGGACAATACGGAGTGCATTTTTATAGTAGACTTTTTTAAGTACATCATCTGGAAGGTCTAGGCCGTACATTGGCCAAAATGCATGATACTTTTTGTGGTAACGGAAGTATTCATCGTTACTTTCTAAGATTCTAAAATACGTAGGGAATTCTCTGGGCTTCCAACTATCTTTTCCGAAGAGAATACGATCCTGATATTTTATAAAAAAGGCTTTGGCGAAACGAGGTTGACGACCCAATTCAGCAATGATGGCTCCAATACCAACGTTCATATTGGGCATTTCATCAAGTAATTCCCCCAATTTCCCAAGGTCATTTGCGAACCATCCCATATGTGCATTGATAAACGTAGTGTTGGGATGTTTTTTGAACATAGCATGTTGTTCTGCGATTAATTGTTCCCAAGGAACTGGATTTGTAGCGTCACGCTTTCTACGTGGGTGTGTTTTCAATTCTAACCAACGTTCATTATCGGCATCATATTCATCCCAAAATGGTTTTGGATCTGCGGTATGAATGAGAACAGGAATGCCTAATTCTCCACATTTTGCCCTAATGGGATCTAATCTAGGGTCATCTACAGCAATGCGATTGCCATCGGTATCTTTATTCCGCAGACCTAAACTTTTATAGACTTTTAGACCTCGTGCTCCATTTTCACAATCTTCTGCGAGTTGATTTGCAGCTTTTTGCCCCCAGCCTTCTTCACCAACACCGTTAAAATCTACGTTGGCAAATACGACAAATCGGTTAGGGTAGTGGTCTTTTATATTTTGAACTGACTTTAATAAATTCTCTCCGGAGCGACCGCTTAAATTTACCATAATACCCATGTTGAGCGTGTCCATTGCCGCAATTACAGGAGATAAATCTTGCTCTGGCATTCGGTATTGGTGACCATGCACATCAATAAATGGGAATTTTGCTTTTATAACTTTTTCTCCTGGCACAACTAATGTTGAAGTTGGATTGTACTCTTCAAATGTAAGGTCTTGCCCAAAGGCGAAAGAACTAACCCCTAAGAATAGGAGGGTGGGTAGGATGTTTTTCATTGGTTTTGGTTTAATCCTTTAAAAGTAAAAATATGATTAGAAGTCAGGAAGACTTTAGGATGGGTTTAACGTATTTGGAATTTTTTTTCGTTGGATTTTTAGAATCTTATAAGGTGTATCCGACTTACGTATTATTGTGGAAATGTATTGTCATATCATGAGTTTATTTATATGATTTCCGTGAATATAACTTTGTATCATATGAAATAGATGTAATTATCTTCTAAAATTTTTATTATGTCCCGAACTACCGGTTCCTTTACTTTCCATTTCTGTTTTTGCCATGGTAGCCTTGGCAATTAGTTTCTGAACCTTGATGTTTTCAATTGGATACCCAGCTGCATAAGCATCTTTCAAAAGAGAAGGTATCTGTTCTTTAAAACCCAACCACAAGGAATGTCCATCCTCTCGTGGTCCTATATAAAAATTTATCGTGGGTTTAATATATTTGGACACTTTGCTTTGCAAATCTGAGTCTTTCAGTTTCTTTATGTTCTTATAAGCCTTTGGAAAGGCTGACGATAATTCCTCCAAAAATTCTGAAATCTGTATCCGCTTTTTAAAATTGTAATTTGCTAGATTTTCATTTGTCGAATTTAATATAAAGTTATATTTTTTTTCATGTACTGATAACTCATTTTCTTCTGGTTTTTGAATGGATCCTAAAAGGCGGATATTCCCTTTTGGATGAGGACTATTACTTTTAGAGTCTGATAATACAGGTGACGATAATTTTTCAGAGGCAGGAAGGTCAGAAACTTTCGTTAATTTATCATCTGTAATCCATCCAGTTTGCTTTCCCACGGTTCCCCATGTGTGCTCCTTATTATTAAAACCTAAAATTGTAAATTTTGATCCAAGCATACTGTCATTATTAACTTGAACTTTAGTGTTGTTTGATAGTTGAGATATTATTGAGTATAGAGGAGAATTATTTTTTCGTAAGTTAGGTGTTCCGCTAACCTTGTACATCCCTTTTTTTAAATGTAATTGTGTGGTTAATTTTGGATTATCCACTTTTCCAACTGAATTATTTGATGGTGATGTATTGTTTTCTTTTACCTGATTAGATTTTTTTTTCTGTTGTATTGATGAGTTTTTTTGTTTAATATATTCATCGGCCAGTATTTGTAGTTTTTTTTGCTCTTCGACTTGTGGTCTGTTATCCTTAAATTGAAAAACTTGATTTTCATCAGAAGATTCTCTAAAACTCAATTTTTGTTCATTATGTTTTTTCACTTTTTCACTGTCATACTTTACCATGCCATTGTTCTTTAAAGGAGTTCAAAAGGTAGTAGCAATATATTCAAATCGCACTACGTAGAATTACGTAATTGTTTTGAAAGAAGTTAACTGTTGAGATTCTTTTGTGTGTGGTTATATTGGGCTTTTTTTTTTAAATAAAGCGTTATTAGTTGGTTATGTTATAACAGATAGTAAAACAACCATAAACTATAACGGTTGTTAAATGGCCCAAACTCGTATATACTTTTAGATATCGTGCTCCGTTCTTACAATTTTTCTCCAGTTAATTTGCACTTTTTGCCCCCAGCCTTCTTCACCAACACCGTTAAAATCTACGTTGGCAAATACGACAAATCGGTTAGGGTAGTGGTCTTTTATATTTTGAACTGACTTTAATAAATT
>JAESTG010000357.1 GCA_016763715.1 Flavobacteriaceae bacterium | reverse complement strand
TTTTGAAGACGAACAAAATCTCCTTTTTCTAAGAATCGTGTAGAAACTTCGGCTGCTGCATCAAATGATTCTCCTGTGTCAAGAACGTCACTAGTTATATTACGTCCACCTCTAAAGGCACCAGCTGTAAAGTAGGCATTTCTAGTGTTATTATAAACATAGTGTCCGAATTGACCTGCAAAGTAAGCTGATAATGTCCGGTTTTTATAAGAACCACTTGTAGAGAAACCACCAGTTAAATCTGGCAATGCACTTTTGCCCACAAACTTTTGAATATCTTCTTGGATAGGCTGTCCTGTTACTGGATCAAATCCTTCAAACTCACGTAAGAAAAAAGAAAACAATGGGTATCCAGCTTGGATTTTTTGAGCAAAAGCTCCAGTAAGCCCTTGTCCTCTAATCGTACCTGCTTCAAATTCACCATTAAGTTCAGTTAATTCGTTTTTGTTGTAGGCAATATTGAAGCTAGCATCCCAGCTCCAATCGTCTGTATCAACAATATCATAGCTTAACGAAAGTTCAATACCATCGTTCACTACTTTCGAATCTGGTAAATTTCGGAATACAAAATCTTGTGGTGCAGGTTGTGCAGATAACACTCTAAACAACAAATCTGTAGTTTCCTTGTGATATACATCGATAGTACCCGTAAAGCGGTCATCATTAAACCCAAAGTCTAGTCCGAGTCCAAATTGTAAGTTTTCCTCCCATTTAAGAGTTTTGTTGGAAAATGCAACATTTGAGGCGGGGAAGACGTCACCTGTGTTAAACACAATATCACCACTGTCACCTGGACTAATATAGTCGAAACGGCGGCGTCCTTTAAAATTCCCAAAACCTAAGCCATCTTGGTTACCTGTGATACCTCCACCCAAGCGTAATTTTAAGGTAGACATGGCGTCTCCAATAAAATCTTCATTATGTAATTTCCAAGCGATAGCCCCTGAAGGGAAGATCCCATATTGGTTGTCTTCACCAAATCGAGTAGAACCATCTGCTCTTACCGTAGCAGTGAATAAGTATTTGTCTGCAATACTGTAGTTAATTCTTCCGAAGAAAGACTGTAACTCATCTGTGTTATCAAAAGTGTCGCCCATTAATGAGCGTACTCTTAATCCATTGAAGGTAGGGATGTAGTCTGTTGATAATTTTGGAGTAGTCAAACGATTCACGAAAATTCGATTTCCGAGGTTTCCTGCAAAACCATACGACTGGTAATCACCTATGATTCTTCCCTCAACCATATTGGCAGTAGCTTCAAGGTCATCTCCCATTTGATTTAGGTCGTCTGTAAAGAATCCCCAACCTTCAACATTTCTTCCTGATCTTTGAAAATCTTGAAAAGAGTATCCAACCAAAATGTCAAGTGATGAATTTGTAAAATCTTTTTTATAATTCACTGTGAATTCTATAAGCCTGTTTTCTACATCCAAATCATTTACAAATCCACGTCCATTTCCAAATACACCACGATCAAAATTAATCGCTTTGCTTGAAGAGTTTGCTTTTCTAGTAGAATTTGACTTGTCATAACCCAAGTTTACTTTGGCTGAAAATTCTGAAGTAAAATCGTACTTGGCAGAAAGGTTCAATAGTGCTCTATCTGTATTGGAAATGTTTTGAGTATAAGCCAAAGCTGTAGCTGGACTTAAAAGACCTCCAGTTCCTGTAAAGTTCGGGTCGGTTGGCCAAGTTGGATTCCCTGAAAGGGCAGCTCCAATAATATCACCTTTAAACCCTGCGCTTCCTCCAATAGGTGCTGTTTCATCATTCACTCTAGAAATACTTGCTTGTAAGCCTAAGTTTAATTTATTATTAAGAAAACGGTGGTTTGCATTTAAACGTCCCGTGATTCTTTCTAAACTAGAGTTTCTAACAACCCCAAATGTTTTTCCATAACCAAAAGTAGCTCTTACATTACCATTAGCATAACTATGAGAATAACCCAAGTTATTGTTTGAAGAAGCAGCTGTTCTAAAAATAAAATCTTGCCAATCTACACTGTTTCCAAAATCTCTTTCAGCTACAATGAAGTTGTTCTCTTCACTGGCAGCCAAATATTCTGAAGCAGTAAGTAGGTCGTAGGTTTCTGCAACCGATGAGATACTTAGGTTGCTTGAAAAGTCCCAAACACCTCCTCTAGATCCTTTTCCAGATTTGGTTGTGATTATGATAACTCCATTCGCTCCACGAGAACCATAAATTGCAGTTGCAGAAGCATCTTTTAAGATACTAATGCTTTCAATATCATTTGGGTTTAAGAAACTTAATGGGTTTTTGTCACCTGTTGTCCCGAAACCAACATCTTGTCCTGAAGCAGAAGTTGATCCTCCAGAAAGAGGTACACCATCTACAACGAACAATGGATTGTTGTTAGATCGAACCGAGTTTGCACCTCGAATACGAATGGAAACACCAGCACCAGGTTCACCAGTTGATTGCGAAATTTGTACACCCGCTGTTTTACCTTGGATTAATTGCTCTGGGGTAGTAATTACACCTTGGTTAAAATCCTTAGCAGTTACAGAGCTTACTGAACCTGTTGCATCCTTTATGGTAGTTGTTCCATAACCAATTACAATAACTTCGCTCAATGACTCTACGTCTTCGGTAAGTGTTACGTTAATAGAACTTTGGCCATTTACTGCAATTTCTTGAGTGGTATAACCAAGGTAACTAAAAACTAAAGTAGCATCATTGGCTACGTCATTGAGGGAATAATTCCCGTCAAAATCTGATTGCGCACCGTTGGAAGATCCTTTAACGATAATATTTACCCCAGGGACAGGTCCAGCTGAGTCGGACACAGTACCACTAACAGCAATTTGCGCATATGCTGAACTACCCATTACTAAAAGTACCGGGAGCAACAAAAGTTTAGTTAGTAATTTGTTTTTCATATAGTTTTCGGTTTAAAGTTAAATTTCAAAAAAATCATTTAATTATTAATACTCAGTGATTGTGTTAAGTTTCTCCCATTTAAATGCTAACAATTTGTTAAGCGTAACATGGGAATGTACGATTTTTATACTCTAATATAGAGTACCAAATGGTTTAATAGGATTGGGTTGAACCTTAATTTACACATTTTTAACTCATGGTTTTTAATCTTAAATTTCATCTTTTAAATAAGTAAATCCATCCCCTTCACAATACGGCTAATTCTTTTGACCCTTTACCGAACGGTTTTTATTGTCCAATTTCTAGACTCCACTATATGTATTGTTTCTTTTAACAGTATAGGGGATTGATTTACTTTAAATTACTGTACGGTCTTCTATAAAAGGTGACATCTTTTGGTTAATCTTTTAAAGTTACTATTGCTTGTCCATTGTAAATTATTTGGCCATGAACATAGTCATAGGGAACCCTTTAAAATTGTACTCAAAAGGTTGTCATATTTTCTTTTATAAGAGAGACTGTTTAACAGAATTACAAACACTTAATTAATTATGAAACATTAATGTTAAGTTTTTAACAAATTTAACATGCGTCTAATTTCACTTATTTTTTTTAATTTTATAAAAAAACATAACTAAAAAGGCGAATTTAGTATCCGAAAACGTTTTCGTTTTTTATTTTCGGAATTTTAGTCTTTCTGCGAAAAAAGCGGATTATTTCAATCTTTTTTCTCTTTTTTGCAGAGTAAAGTGTTTATCTCACCATCCATGAAAGAAGTCACCTTGAAACAAATTGCCGAGAACCTTGGAATTTCTATTACAACTGTTTCAAAGGCATTGAAGAACTACCCCGACGTCTCTAAAAAAACAAAAGCCTCAGTCAAAGAGGAGGCTAAAAGGCTTCATTATAAGCCGAATGTCTTTGCCGTTAATCTAAGAATGCAGCGATCAAAGACTGTAGGGTTAATTATTCCAGAGGTTGTACATCACTTTTTTTCTAGCGTAGTTAATGGAATTATTGAACAAGCCGAGAAA
>JAESTG010000061.1 GCA_016763715.1 Flavobacteriaceae bacterium | reverse complement strand
AAGAGGTATGTTATGGTGCCCAATTGTTTTTTTTTGATTTTAGAGGCGCTAAATTTGGATCGATTGGCGTAGTTAATGGCACTCTCTATTAAGCATCCATTAGAGGTGGTTGAAGCAGCTTTATTGTAGGAGGTTTTTACCACCTTTCCCATTTCATTTACTTCTATTGTTATCACAATTTTACCGCCTTTGTCGCAGGTGTAAACAGGAATTGGTAATGAGATTTTATCACGACCTTTTAAGTGATAACTTGTAGTGGTTTTTCTATTAATCGTAGCAGGTTTAGTTTTAGACAGCTCCTTTTTGGCATTGTTAGTGAGCTTTTCTTTTACTTCATTCAACTTATACCTTGCATCGTTAATGGCCAAATCATTATTTACAGGGATTGGCTCCAAAATGGTGTTTAGCTTCTTGTTTTCTTCGGAAGAGACTTTGCTTTTATTCCTGCTGTTTTCAAGTTCAGCGATAAATTTTTCAGCTTCGTTGTATGCAGTATTGGTTTCTATTTTTATTTTTTCTGAAAGAGGTTCTTCTTCCAATGGCAGATCTGCCATATATTCAACGGTAGTAAAGGCTTCTGCATTTTGCTCTTCTCCAGACAAAGTAACGCTCACTAATAGTAATGCCAGATTCCCCATTAAAAGACAGGAGATTAAAAAAGCGCGATATGAATAATTGAAGTTCACGATTGCAAATAGCACGTTTTTGCACGAATAATCCGAAGTTTTGTGAATTATTAACGTAAGATTTAAGACTCTTTTAGTGATTTTTCAAAGTCTTCGATGCTAATAGCATCTTCTACGGTAAAATCCCCAATCTTAGTGCGAAGTAGCGCTGAGAGGTGTCCACCGTTGTTTAAAGCTTTCCCAAAATCATAAGCTAAGGATCTAATATAGGTGCCTTTCCCACAAGCCACTCGAAAATCAACATTTGGGAGATTAATTTTGGTGATTTCAAAAGTTGAAATCTGAATAGTTCGTGTTGGAATTTCTACTGCTTCACCGCTTCTGGCAAATTCATACAATCGTTTTCCGTCCTTTTTCAAGGCAGAGAATATTGGAGGTTGTTGCTCGATTTCTCCAATAAATTGTGTCGTGGTAGCATGAATCATTTCCGAAGAAATATCAGAAAAATCAAATGTTTGGTCTATCTCAGTTTCTAAATCATAACTTGGAGTGGTACCACCCAATGTGATGGTTCCAGTATACTCTTTGTGCTGTGCTTGGTAGGTGTCAATTTTTTTTGTGAATTTCCCCGTGCAAAGAATAAGAAGTCCTGTAGCCAAGGGGTCCAACGTTCCCGCATGTCCTACTTTTATTTTTTTTAAATCGAATTGTTTCCGAATCAACCACCTCACTTTGTTTACGACCTGAAAAGAGGTCCAACCCAAGGGTTTGTCAATTTGGACTATTTGTCCGTCGAGATAGTCCTGGACATTCATTAAGCGAGGCTATAAATTATGGCAATAATACCAATAACTACACAGTAGAGTGCGAACCAGCTTAACTTACTTTTACGCACCAAAGTAATCATCCAAGTACAAGCGAAAAGACCAGAAATAAAAGCTGCGATAAATCCAAGTCCTAAAGAGGAGAAGTTGGCAGTTTCGGAACTTAGATCTCCACTAGCAATGTCCTTCGCTATTTTCCCGAAGATTAAAGGGACTACCATTAAAAAAGAAAAACGTGCGGCTTTGTTTTTATCATTCCCCAATAAAACGGAAGTAGAAATAGTGGCCCCACTACGAGAAATTCCTGGTAACATTGCAATGGCCTGCGCTACTCCAATGATGAATGCGTTTTTGAAAGATACCTTTTTCCCTGTGCTTTTGGCGCGATCTGCCAACCAAAGAAGAAGTGCTGTGATAAGTAGCATGCATCCAACGAGGGCTATATCACCCCCGAAAAGGGCTTTTAGTTGTGATTCGAATAGAAGTCCGATAATAACGGCTGGTATCATTGAAACAACAATTTTAGCGCTAAAACGAGTTTCATCGTTCCATTTAAATTGTAAGAGTCCGCTTAGAATTTCCCAAAGATCCTTCCTAAAAATCACTAGTGTACTAAGGGCTGTAGCAAAGTGGAGTACCACAGTAAACAAAAGACTCTCCTCTGGAACGGATTTATCACCTAAAATCGATTTTGCTAATTCGAGGTGGCCACTAGAGGAAACGGGTAGAAATTCGGTAAGACCTTGGATAATTCCAAGGACGATAGATTCCCATGCATCCATGGATTATTTTTTCTTGGAAGGGTTTAATAAAATAGCATACACTTCAAATCCAAAACCTATTAAAATTAGGGCTGGAGCTAATCGAATGCGTCTCCAATGGTATATTTCAGGATTAAACACATTGGGGTCATCGCTGCCACCTCCGGCCATTATAATAAAGCCTAAAGCAATAAACGCTGCTCCAATAAGCATAAATTTGTAGTTCTTTTGTTCGAAGATGAACAGAGCCGTATTCTTTACGGCCTCTTTTCTTTTTTGCTCTCCCATGACAAACTTGTTTATCCTTTGATTAATGATGTACCGCTAAAATTCAGTGAAAATCACTTCATTTTCAATTGCCAATTGCGCAATATGGTTTGAAGTTCCCATTATGGTATTAGCTAAGTGCAAGGTAACTTTTTTATTTAATACTTTTTGTTCCTATTCGGCTAAAGTCAGTCCGCGTTCGAGACCTCTGTTTATATGAATCTCCATTGGCATTAGTAAATACAATGTCTTTCGCACCTTCTTTATAAATGCTAGAAACCATTATTTCTTGAAGTTTGCAGTTTTCAGGAGTTGGGTTTTAAATGATTGAATTTTTGAATAAAAAAGCGACTGCAGCAACTGAAATAATCAATATTGAAACTATTACCACCATTTTTTTCATGATATATTGGTTTTAATAATACAACTCGTCCGTCCGTAGATTTAAAAAACGCCGTGTGGCAAAAAACGTACTCATCCAAGTAATTAGTATGGCTATTAAAGTGATAAATAAAAATAAACCACCTAATAAAACCATGTCACTTAAAAGTTTTAATTGTGGCCAAGCCTATCAAAGAAATATAGAGCTAGTGCTACCCCAGCCATAGCTATCACAGCGCCAATTAACCCAAGTCGAATACTTTTCCATATAAATGGACGCCTAATAAATTGTTTGGTTGCGCCTACCATCTGCATAGTTTTGATTGTAAAACGTTT
>JAESTG010000024.1 GCA_016763715.1 Flavobacteriaceae bacterium | reverse complement strand
CAAACGGTTGTATCTGGATAAATATTCAAATTATGATCCACAATAAACCTTGAAAGATCTTCATGCTGTCTAATTTGTCCATTTTGTCTTTGGGGAACAGGTTCTTTTTTTTCTCTATTCGCAATTCCTTTCATATCAATTGAATAGTAACGGTAGTTCAATTTTTTTGTATCGATAGATCTTCGTTTATAATAACGTTCATTTGGCCGCCGATAGAATTGCGAAATAATTGGGATAATAAGGTCGTCTCGAAATTCTTTGCGATAGTCGAAATTGGTATTAAAAGAGAACAATTCACGATTAAGCAAACGATCAAAATCAGTCACCTCTTCCCATTTCATTTTTCGCTCACTGTAAACTGGACCGTTAGGTATATTTAGCATTTGATAGGCTTGCTCGTCGCTTAAGGTTTCACTGCATAGATGGCTCCGCGAAAAATTGAATCCAATACCCATTCTGTAAATTTGCGATATTCTTGATTGGTTACCTCATATTTTGAAATGAAAAAAGGGTTGAAATAATCTTGAACTGTGGATTGGTATTTCTCGTTTCGAATGCTTTTAGATTTGGTGGCAAAAGTATCAAGTCGTAAATAATTGGTGGTGTCTCGACCCATCTTCCAGTCCACATAAATTAACTCTGACGGATCAACATAATGTCTTAAACTATTGGCTTGAATTATATTGATAGAATCATGCAAATTAAGCGCCGGCTGAATCAAAACGAAACGATTTAGTTTTTCAACGACCGATTTTTTAAATGAAACGGTTTTAGGTGTGATATTATAGTTGCCATTTATAGGATGATAGTACCGAACAGTCTCGTGTTTAGCTCCTAAAACTTCCACATCAATTGCTACTGTTTTAGTTTGCGCAAATGGATTTAATATGATAAAGAAAAGTAGAATTGTGAACAAGGCTTTCATTGTGGCTATAGTTCAAAATTAAGCTTAAGTTACTTGAAACATTGATAAATTTTGAATTGGTGATCACTGTTTTGAATTTCAACATTGGTGAAATGACGTTTCAAAAAAGCTTCATAACCAACATTAGAATTCGCAACAATTGTTAGCAGGCCTCCAGGTTTTAGGCAAATCTTTGCGGCTCTGCATAAGTTAATCGGAATACTTATATCAATTGTATTTTCGAAATGAAAAGGTGGGTTAGTTACCACCCAATCTAGGCTGTTTTCTTCAAAATCATTCAACTCGTAGTTATGATGGAATTGCACATTCGCATCCGTCACATTCAATTGGGCAGATGCTAAAGCAAGATGAGAATCATCTAAAAAGTGCATTTCATTTATGCTTGTTTTATCCAGTATCCACTTCCCAATAATTCCATTTCCGCAAGCTAAATCTAAAACAGAATTGTGCGCTTCAGGTATTTGCAAATTTTGTAATAAATAATTGGTCGCCTTATCAACTTTTCCGCCAGAAAAAATACCTTTATATTGTTGTAAGTTGAGGTGATGATATTGAAAATTTTCGATATTTTTTTGCGGAGCCATGTCCTTTTTCCCGCTCAATATTAAAAGCCGTGCTTTCTTTTTAGCTTTGCTCTGCTCTACATTTTCGAAATATTTGCCCGCCAATGCCAACCAGTTTTTATTGAAATATTTGGTCATAAAACCACAAATCACTTTTCCATCCGATTCTAAATTGCTGTGAATGTGTTGCAAATAGGTTTCAAGAAGTGCGACTGATTTTGGAACTTTTAAGTAGGCAACTTGCAGAGGTTTCGGAAGGGCATCTTTTAGTAAAAAAAATTGCTCCGGTTTTATTTCAATATGATTGCTTACTGCATTCGTTTGAATTGCTGTTTCTTGGCTTTTTAGGTCAGTGATAATGGACGTGTTTGAGCCCGCTAAACGGCAACTTAAAGAACCAAAGGCATCATTATAAATTCCAATCGTTTGTTCCTTGGTGGGGGAATCGTTGGCCATTAATTCATCCGCGGCATTCCACGCTTTTAAGGAAGGGTGATCGGTTGCTGGAATTCGAATTAAGTTTAAGTTGTTGTCCATATATAGAATTTGTTATGCTCGATTTTTTTATCCCAACCGAAATTGAATGGGTATGGTGTAATTAACACGAACCGGTTTGTTCATTTGTTCACCGGGAATCCATTTTGGCATCAGTTGAATTACGCGCACGGCTTCTCGATCCAAACTTGTCGTTACTCCTCTGCGAATACCTACATTTGTTACTGCCCCATCTGTATCTACAATAAATTTAATAAAGACAATGCCGCGTTCACCCATTTCCTTTGCAAATTGCGGGTAATTAATGTTTAACAAAATATAAGAGGTCATATTATCCATGCCACCAATAAAACGTGGTTCAACTTCCGAGTAATTTGGAAGGGGTTCAACCGTTTCGCTAAATGTTGAATCTTTTTCTGTTGAACTTTCTTTTTCAAGGTAAATCACTTTTGTACTTGGAAAAGTTTTTTTGACTAGTGCATCTGAACTGATGTAAGTATTCTCAAGAAAAATTTTTCGTGCCAATACGATCAATGCGATTCTTTCAAAAAGGTCGTCTTCAAGCATCATATACCGCTTTAGTTCAAATAGTTCGTAAGCCATATCATTTGGCCGTGTATCATTCAAAGGCAGATTGTTCAAGTGATAGAGATAGATCCATAAATACGTAAATGCATTTTGATCTTTCTCTAAACCATTTGCAAATATGATTCGGTATAATTCATTCTCTAAAGCTTGTAAGTGATTTGTGCCAATGAAAGCAATATTGAATAAAGTAGGGAAGTTTAATTTGCTATTTAATTTGAATTCCTTTGGTCCTTTCGTTCTTTTTTTTGGCTTGAATTGGGATAGAAACTCAGATACACTTGCAGCTTCTTTATAATTTTCTTTTGTATATGCTTTAAACTCTCCTTGTATATCATTCAGAGAAATTTCATTGGCTTGGTAGGTTGAATCCAACCAATTGTTTAATTCAATTTGAGCATTGGCAAAAACAATTGATGATAGCCCGATTAGCAATACAGTGATATAATTTTTCATTAATATTGACCTCCCTTGTTTTTCTCACGGCCATCTGCAAAATCCCAAATAAAGCCAATCATTATGGCGATAATAACCAGTGGAATCAAAAGCATTATCATTCGAATGAAAAACCAAGCAATAATTAGCACAAGGAAGACGATTATTATTTTAAACTTTAAGTTTAATTGCATATAGCTAGTTTTTTTTAATCAAAGACTAGATTTTGTTTTCCTACCTATCGTCTTCTTCCCTTTGATAGGGAAGATTTAGGCGAATTAGAAGTCTTATTCTTTGCTCGTTTTTCTTGCAACCATTTTGGCACAACACGATCCTTATTTTGCGGTGCAGAAGTACCCATTAATCGCGCCAATAACTCCGGCTTGCCAGCATTGTTTAATTTATCCTTTACCCATTGCCGATTTTCTTGCTTATACCAAAAGAAAAAACGGTGCTGATCTTTTTTCTCTTCTTTTGTTTTAGGCGCAAAAGTTGGTTTTAAAGTATAGGGATGTACACCCGAATAATAGATTACCGTAGCAACTGTCATTGGGGTTGGGGTAAAATCTTGTACTTGTTCAAGCTGAAAGCCCATCTCCTTAGTTTCGGCTGCTAAATTAGCCATATCTTCTTCTTTACAACCAGGGTGAGACGATATAAAGTAAGGAATAAGGGGCTGTTTTAAACCATGTTTTTCTTGAATTCGATCGTAGCTTTCTTTGAATTTGTGAAAATGCTTAAATGAAGGTTTACGCATTATGCGCAAGGTGTCATCCGCCGTGTGTTCAGGCGCAACTTTTAGTCGACCAGATATGTGGCGTGTAACTACCTGTTCTAAATATTCTTCGGCTTCTTTTTCGTTTAAGTTTTTATTATAATCTTTCACTAAAAGATCATATCGTATACCAGATCCCACAAATGCTTTTTTGACCTTTGGGTGTTGATCTACCTTTTGGTATAATTTTGTTAGCGGCTTATGGCTTGTATCTAAATTTGAACAAATAACAGGGTGAATGCAAGAAGGACTCACGCATTTTTCGCAAATGCCCATGTCAATTCCTTTCATGCGATACATATTGGCAGAAGGACCACCTAAATCAGAAATATAGCCTTTAAAATCAGGATCTTGAACCACCTGTTCTACTTCACGCATGATTGATTCTTCACTTCGCGAAGCAATGAACTTACCCTGATGTGCTGAGATTGTGCAAAAGCTGCAACCACCAAAACAACCCCGGTGCATATTAATAGAAAATTTAATCATTTCATAAGCTGGAATATCGCCACGCTTATAATATTTAGGATGCGGTAAACGCGTATAAGGCAAATCGAAAGAACGATCAATTTCACTTTCCGTCATAGTTTTGTATGGCGGATTAATGATTAATCGATTATCACCACTTTCTTGAAAAATACGGCGTGCTATTAATTTATTCGATTCAACCTCGACCACTTTAAAATTAGCTGCATAGGCAATCTTATCTTCTAAACATTTATCGTGTGAACTTAGTTCAACGTCTTCCCAATTTTTATTCTTAGGAATTTTATCTGCTTTTGGGACAAAAACTGCTGTTTGCGGAATCGTTTTCATTGATTCTAATGGGACACCTTTTTTCAAAAGCGTTAAAATGTCACGCAAGGGTTGTTCACCCATTCCATAAACTAATAAATCTGCACCACTGGTTTCAAGAATCCCCGGCATTAATTTATCTGACCAATAATCATAGTGAGTTACACGGCGAAGCGAAGCTTCAATACCCCCAATTAGAACAGGTACATTAGGATAAATTTCCTTTAAAATTTGTGTGTATTTAATTGTGGCATAATCTGGTCTAAAGCCAGCTTGCCCACCAGGCGTATAGGAATCGCTTGATCGTTTTCTTTTCCCAGCCGTATAATGATTCACCATAGAATCCATGCAGCCAGAAGTTACGCCGAAAAAGTATTTGGGCGCACCAAATTTTTTAAAATCTCTTAAATCATCTTGCCAATTCGGTTGTGGAATTATGCCAACCCGAAATCCTTCACTTTCAATAATTCTGCCAATAACCGCTGGCCCAAAAGAAGGATGATCAACATAAGCATCACCAGAAACTAAAACAACGTCTAATTCATCCCAGCCGTGTGCTTCTAGCTCCTTCTTCGTAATAGGTAGCCAATCCGATACAGGTCTTCTTTTTTGATCCATTGCCGCAAAGGTAGGGGAAATTTACTTGATAGTACTTGTTGGAAAGCGATAGGATGTATTTATTTGATTTGCCACCAGATAATCTAAGTACTTTATAAATTCAACCTTACCGTCTTCTCCATCCTTTCCTGACTCACCATCTCGGCCGTTGTATCCATCTCTTCCTGCCACACCATTGCCAATGGTGCCTGT
>JAESTG010000356.1 GCA_016763715.1 Flavobacteriaceae bacterium | reverse complement strand
TTTTTTTATATCACTTATTATGGGAGATGTTTTGGGATGGTCGTTCTCCCGGAAAGGCTGTTATGAAACTTCGAGTCGTCAAAATAGATGGGACAAAACCCGCGTTTTCAAGTTATTTATTGCGATGGTTGTTTCGATTAATCGATCTGTCATTAACCAGTGGTGCTGTAGCTTTAATTACTATTTTGTTTAATGGTAAAGGTCAGCGCTGGGGAGACATGGCGGCAAATACTACAGTGATTTCTGAAAAAAGAACCATGGATATGTCCCGAACGTTGTTAATAGATATACCAGATGGGTATGTACCTACTTATCCGCAAGTGACTGTATTTACTGACCGTGAGATGCAAACTATTAAAAGTATTTTTATGGAGGCCAAGCTAAAGGGGAATCACAATGTAATCTTAAAGTTGACAAAACGAGTCAACACAGTTATGGATACAACTAGTGAGGAAACCCCCATAAAGTTTATTGACACAGTTATTAAGGATTATAACTTCTATACCCAACAAATGTGAGCCTACTTCTAATTATTGATATTTTAGGAACCATAGCGTTTGCTATTTCAGGTGGACTTACCGCCATGAAGAAGCGTATGGATCTATTTGGAATTTTTATTATTGCATTCGTCACGGCTGTGGGGGGTGGTACTTTACGGGATATTTTAATTGATGTACCCGTGGCTTGGATGAATGACCTAACTTTCTTTTACGTTATTGTTGTGGGGACAGTATTGGCAATAGTTTTTAGAAAAAATTGAATTACGTTCGTCGGTCCTTGTTTTTATTCGATACCATTGGAATTGCACTTTATACCATAATTGGAGTCGAAAAAGGTATTACGGCTGGTTTTCCCCCTGTTATTTGTGTGGCATTGGGAACTATGTCGGCATGTTTTGGTGGGGTGATACGCGATATCCTTTGCAATGAGATTCCAATAATATTTCGAAAAAATATTTATGCTACAGCCTGTATAATTGGAGGATCTGCCTATTTTTTGTTATTAAAAACTACACTAACGGCAGATTTTGTAGTACTTATTTCTGGCTCCATCGTTATTGTGATACGGTTACTAGCAGTTATTTTTAATCTATCTCTTCCTAGTATTTATAAAAAGGACTCTTAAGCCTTTAGTTTAAAACCTCGGCCGAAATATATACATTTTGTTCAGGCCATTCGCCTTTATCAGCAGGAAGGTTGGCAATGGTTTCGACAACGCCCATCCCTTTGATTACTTTTCCAAAGATTGTATAGTCATCGTTTAAATGATTGGCTTGTCTTGGTTCACCAATAAATATGTAGAACTCGAAAGGAGCCGATTTCTTATCAGGGTTTTCTCGATACTCTTTGGCTCCACAAAGACTTCCATATTGATGTGTCCGTTTTTTGCTAATTTCGGCTGGGAGTCGATAGTTTTTTCCTATTTCAGCTCGTTTTTTTGGTGTTGAAGGTAGATCGCTATTTCCTGCCTGAATAATAAAACCAGGGGCAATCCTATAGAAAAATGTATTCTCAAAATATTTTTGTTTGATTAAATAAATGAAGTTCGCCCTATGAAGAGGGGTATCTTCAAAGAGTTGCATTTCAATGACGCCATGTTGCGTTGTAATTCGAACTTTAGTTTCTGTGTTGTCTTTTCCGTATTGAGTAAGAAATTCAACTACATTGTCATTGGTAATCTTGGGGTAGGGATTTTCAATTTCCTTTTTATTTACTTCGGAAACATCCTTAGATAGTATTGAATCTTTCTTTACTTCTTTAACCGTTTCTGTTTTTTCTTCGGAAGTCTTTTTTTTATCTTCACATCCCGACAGCGAGAGGCAAAAAATAAGACACACAAGTATTAATATTCTCATCAATGCAATTTTCAGAATTTTCATCACGAATTGTAAAAGTAAAAAAAATGGAGCTTCCAGGTGAGGACTTTCATCTTAAAATGGCTCCCATCGAACGACTTCTTGAACTAAAAAAGAAAGCTCGAGAGGTGAAAACTGCCAAGCAAGCGGCTGTTCTTTGTCTGTTTTATCCTTCTTTGGAAGGGGAGACACATCTAATTTTAATTCTAAGAAAAACCTATAAAGGAGTACATTCTGCACAAATTGGATTTCCTGGAGGTAAGGTAGAACCTGTAGATTTGTCCTTGGAAGAAACAGCATTGCGTGAAACAGAAGAGGAGGTAGGCGTTCCAGTTCAGGATGTTTCAGTATTAAAAAAACTGACTGAAATTTATATTCCACCAAGTAACTTTTTTGTGCAACCCTTTTTAGGTATTTCAGAAACTACACCTCAATTTATTCCGCAGGAAAGTGAAGTAGAGGCTTTGGTTGAGGTGCCTTTGCAGGAGTTTATGAGTGATTCTGTATTGGTAGACAAACTACTTAAAACCAGTTATGCCAAGCAAATTAAAGTCCCAGCTTTTGAGTTACAGGGACATATTGTTTGGGGAGCAACAGCCATGATGCTTAATGAGGTGAGGGAATTATTAGTTAGAAGTCTTTAGCTATTATTTTTCAATTTGCTTAAAACTATATGCCAGGTTATGAGATATCTACAAATGGAACCTAGCCATATGAGACAGTTTCACAATATATTCTGATTCCAATTTATTTAGTGTGATTAAGGAACCATCACAGTTGTTTGTCCAGCATTTGAAAAAGTAATGACTCCTCCCCACATACAATTTAAAGTGCAGGAGTTATTTAGAGTGGGCATATTCGCAAGCATCACTGTTGCACTTCCTGGAACCCATGGAGCAACGGTTACTGGAATACAAGGCATAGGGGTTAATACGCCAAGGGCAGCTGTTGTCGCAGCAGCAACTGTTGGATTTGCCAAGGATGAACACATGGCAAATGGCATGATATTCATCATGGGGATATTATCCATAATATTAGCGGCTGGCATATTACTGGTTATTGTTTTATTTTTTGGTAATACGACTAAAGAGGAAGGTGCTGCTCCAAATGAGCAGGACATCATTGCCCCCATACATACTTGTTGTGGCATAATTATATAGTTTTATTGGATTTGCCATATTCTCTACGAATACCTTTTAATATATCTTTTAATTCTATTGATTTCTTGTTTCTTCGAGCGGCACCTAGGGCACAATACCTTAAGATATTTATCATTTCCCCTCCTGTAAGTTCGTACTTATCTGCCAATTCATCCAAATTGATATCATTTTCAAGGTCGAAGGAGTCTTTGAACAATCGTTTCCAAAGCAATCGTCGTTGCTTTTTACCTGGTTTGGGGAAATGAACCATACTTTGAAACCGTCTTGAGAAGGCTTCATCAATATTGGTTTGGATATTGGTAGCTAAAATGACTAGGCCAGCAAAATCTTCAATACGTTGCAATAAATAGGCAACCTCTTGATTGGCGTAGCGATCGTTGGAGCTTTTGGTTTGTGTTCTTTTTCCGAACAATGCATCCGCTTCATCAAAAAATAATATCCATTTCTTGTTTTCAGCTTCATCAAATAACTTACCTAAGTTCTTTTCAGTTTCTCCAATATATTTGGACACGACCAAGGAAAGGTCTACTCGAAAGACAGGTTGTTTGGTTTCTTTACCAAGCAATGTAGCCGACAGGGTTTTTCCTGTTCCTGGCGGGCCATAAAACAGAACACGATATCCACTCTTTAGATTTTTTTCAAGTTTCCATTCTTTCAATATCAACTCGCTATGAATAAGCCAATCTTTGACCTCTAAAAGGTCATCATTTACGTGTGGATCTACAATAAGGTCTTCCCATTCTAATTCGGTGGTAATTTCCTTTGCTGGAAATCTCGCACTGTATTGTGGTAATTTCATCTCGCCAATAGTGAATAGCCCTAAATATTCATTTGTAATTATTAGTTTTTGATGTAAATCGAAATCTTGATCACTATCATAGGAAAGTATTCCTTTTGTAAATAGGACGTTATTTTTATTAAAAAAACGTATGAATGCTAAACGCTCTTCCAATTTTTGAGCGGTTAAAATAAAGCTTGCAGTCTCTAGGGTAGGTATAAATCCTAATTTGGAGGAGTCTTTAATACCTCCGAATTCAGAGAATTCACTATTTAAATTTTGATTTTTTATCAAAAATACGTCTAGTGATTGGGGCTTAATAAATGGGAGTAATGCTAAGATGAGTACTAGACGCTCTTCAAAACCCAACTCATTTTCTTTAATGAGAATAGCGTATTTCGAATTATCATTGTCGAGTGAAGGAGGAGCATGCTCTTTCACTGCATCAAAAGCACTTTTATTTTTAAAGTATAGAGATAGTGCTGTATTCACGATGGCTTCAAACCAAGCTACTTCATCTTGTAGTGTTTTTGCTATTTTAGTTAC
>JAESTG010000355.1 GCA_016763715.1 Flavobacteriaceae bacterium | reverse complement strand
TTTTTACAGAATCTCTCTTCAAGAATAAAATCATATAAACCCTTAGAGTTTGGGTATACACGAGTAGCGCAACGGTAAGTCATCTTCTCAACGAGATTTAAAACTCGTCTTTTCAAACCCGACACCTCCATTAATGGCAATCCTGCGACTGTATGAGGTCGGATTTTCACGCCTGCTAGTTTGGCTGCCATCATACCCGTAATTCCAGCCTTTGGCGTATGTGTGTGAACAATTAATGGTTTTTCTTTTCTAAAAAACTTATAGAGCTTCCAAACTGATAGCATATCCTTTATTGGCGAGATGGTACGAGTCATTTCAATAGGTATTACTCTAATATCTTCCGCAGCTGCAACATCATCCAATTCTTGACCACTACTAGAAACACCAACAACTTCATAATATTTACGCATAAAGGTGTGCTGTCCCTTGAGTAATATCTTTAGAGAACTCGGAACTGTAGTAATTCGTATGAGTTTTTCCTTTTTCATTTCGAAGATTTATGAATAGGTTTTGTAATCACTTCGGAAAAAAGACTCATATGCTTTTCAATCATTTTTTCTATGCTGAATTCCTGTGCTATTGTCAAACATCTAGTTACAACATCGTCATAGTGACGCTTCGATTGCAATAATTTTTTAGGTTCAATAGCTAAGGTTGTATCGTCCCCAATTGGAAATAACACCCCAGCACCTTCAAGCATGGAAGTGACACCTGGTGCATCGGATGCCACAAAAGGTTTTCCAGAAGCAAGCGCTTCAATACTCGACAAAGACAAGCCTTCATAATGTGTGGATAAGACAACGGTATCGGCCATTCTAAGTAAAGCTGGCACATCCATTCTAATTCCTAAAAATTGCACACGGTCTTGTAATTTCAATGAATTTACTAACGTTTTTGACTCATTTAAAAGCGGTCCATCCCCAACGAGGAGTAGCTTTACTGTTTCATCCAAATGAACCAAAGAGCGAATAAGCGTTTGTTGATCTTTTTGGGGTGTAAAACTAGATACTTGAATGAGTATTTGATCTTGCTCACCTAAATCAAATTCATTCCTGAATGCAGGTATTGTTGCTTTAATTTCATTCACTGGTGCTCCATTCTGGATATATTCAAACCGATGACTTTTAAAGCCTAAATGATTTTTTATTCCAGCATCTACTTCCGAAGAAATAGTGATGATTTTTTGATAACGACTATACATCCACTTATCCAATAGCTTGAATATGGGGTTTCCCCTTCTTCTATTGGAAGTGTTGTGCTCAGTGAATAGTAATGGTGTTCTCGAAAAAGAAATAAACTTAGCCAAACCCACCCAGTAAAGTGCTGGAAATAAATGCACATGCACTAAATCGTATTTACGAAGAAATTTTATGATTCGTAACGCATGCAGGGGATTATAAACGGTGCCATTTCCGAAGTCATATATTTTAACATCATTATGCTTTTTCAATTCACCCAGAAACGGATAAGATGTCCCATTCAACACTAAAACATCCATGGAGACGCCCAGAGCATTATATTTAGGAACCGTGTCAAGCAACAGCTTTTCGGCCCCTCCCGTACCCAAACTATTTATGATCTGTAGAATCTTCATGGGAGAGATTTAATGATGATGTAAAATTTCGATAGTATGCCCAAAAACCAAAAATAAAGAACAGTGGATAGAACATGTTTTTTTGACGTAACATGATACCCAAATTCCCTAAAATAAGAGAAAAAGATAAAGCTCCTAGTATAAAATAAATGATTGTTCCTTTCAACAAAAAGTTAGCTTTTTTAAAGCTCTTTATAGGTTTATTTCTGAATACTTTAATTGTAAAAAGAAGTAAAATAAGGTTCTCCAACGAGGCCAATATTGCCATAACACCATTGACGTCAAAAAATAAAGGGCGATATAAAAATGTAAATACTTTTATTGGATAAGGGTATCCTGAAATATCCAAACCAGATGAGGAATCAGCCTGATTAAGTTTTGCAGCTTTATTACTGGTATATTCTTCAATAGTTTGTGTTTCCAAACTTTCCAATTTTACAAAGTCCATTACATAATTAAAAATAGAACCAAAAAACACTGCAAACACTAAGAATATAATGACCTTTTGATATGATTTCAAATGTCCATCTAAAGTGTATCCAATTCCAAAGGAAACTATCAAAAACAAAGTGATGTGAGGCCGAATTACCAACGATAGCAACATACTTAATATAAGCAAAAAAAGGCGTTTTTTAATATGCTGTAAGGAATACACGAAAAGCGCAATACAAAAAAACAGTAAAGTGTCCTTTCCTATTCCTGAAGACCAAAAATGAAGATTTGGTAAAAACCATATCCAAGGAAACACTGAGATTCCAAGAATTTTAAAGTCCTTGAAATAACTTGTTTCAGGGAACATTTCTTTTGAAATTCGATATAAATAAATAAATCCAAGAAACCCCAACAAGGCATAGCCCATATTACCAGTAAAAAAAGATAACTCTAATATGTGGGAAGGTAAATAGTTAATGAGATAGACTACTCCAGAAGCTGAGCCTCGTTGGATAACTTCCATCACAGCATCAATGTCATTGTATTTTGGGTAATTCCAGTAAACAATGGCATCCCCTCCTCCATTAGCCACCAAAAAGTTAAATACAATAGCTACAGTAAAATGGAAAAAGAACAACTGATTTAAAAATTTCTTATCCCTTTTATCGAATGAAGAGAACGCATTTTTAAGATTGAATCCAATCAAAAAAATAATCGTACAAATAGATATGTCAAGTAATGTCATATCTGTGATTCCTTATTGAAAATTTGTTCCAATGCCCTTCTTGTGTCGTCTGAAAGTTCCATTTCAAAATTTGAATTTGAACTGGTTTTTTTGGCAAGCCATTGCTTAAAGGTACTACTAAATAGTTTTGAAAAGTAATCTTTTACTCCCAATCGCTTTAAGAGAAAAAATAACTTCGGAAATAATGGTTTCCGTGCTATATTTTTGTGTTCTACCGTCACATTCGTAAAGTCATTTATACTTAAAAACCCTGCTATTTCAGACAAAGTTCTATCTTGATTGCCAATTAGGTTATGAAACTGAACCACCTGTACGTCAGAAAACAACTTCTTATAACGATTGATTGGATTCATATAAAAACTCATTCCAAGATAGCTGTACCAAGGTAACTGCCCATTTTTATATTGTTCAATCTCATTTTTAATCAATTCTTCAAAAGAGACCTTTACTCTACCCTTTCCTATGTCCATTTTAAAATGTGAGAACGCTCTCTTCAATGGGTCTCTTAACAGAATAATAATCTTTGCATTAGGATTGTATTCGTGTATAAGCGCCGCCGCCTCTTCTGCATGTAAATAAGCGGTACTGGCGTCTAGCCTATACAGTTCATCTCTACACTGTGAATATATCTTTTCATATTGACTAGCTGTCTCAAGCTTGGTGATATGCAATGGTTTTGGGAACTCTGTCTCCAAATATGCATCCAAACTGAAAAACCTTCCAGGTTCGTAAAGTGATAATGGCAACTTATTCACAAAATAATGCGGCTCTTTTACGGGCGGTGAATATATTTCTGAATGCTGTGATAGTAAGTCAATAAAGGAGGTTGTACCTGCCTTCATTGCGCCTACAACGAAAAGATTTGTTTTGGTTTCCTGCATCATCCCTTCCCTTTTTTATACCATGGATAAAACCATTTCAATGGTAATAGCTTAATAAGCTTTGCCTTTAAAAGTGCGCTTCCAGTTAATAGTTTTTCAATTTGATTAAAAACCAATGCATTTTCCTTCTTTGTATACTGCCCATAATATTGAAGGTACACCAGCACTGCATATTTATTATAATACTTACTGAAATAAATCTGTTCCTGTGACTTAATCTTTCCTTTTACTGAAACCATTGTGCTTAAAAAAGCATGGAAATCGGTCGCCGAAAATGAAGCGAGAGAAGCTGTGTTGTCTTCTGTTTTACGATAAAAGGACAAATTTTTATTGAAAAATACCACCTCTTGATTTACAGCCAAGCGCATCCAAAGATCATGGTCTTCATGCTTTCGTTGACCTGGTCTAAAGTAACCAGCCGTTTCAAAAAGACTTTTATGAATAACCGCATTAGACGCATTGATTATTGGTAAAAATAGGCTAATTACTTTAAAATAATTCACAGGGGAAGTTGTGCCATCTTTGGGTAGAAATTGATGTTCATAGCGATCTACCTCTTCTTTAAAAACCCGACTTCTACCGCTAGCAAAAAGTTTGTGTTCAGGATAATCTGTAATTGCTTTAACGGCTTCTTCCAAAAAGGTAGGAGCCCACCAATCATCCCCATCCAAAAAGGCTATCCAATCTCCCAAAGTCATATCAACTCCTGCATTCCGGGCTACGCTAACCCCAGAATTTTCAATAGAAATAATTTTAATTCTCGGGTCGGTTATGGTATTTAGGGCTGATAATGAAGCATCTGTACTTCCATCATTGACCACAATAATTTCAAATTCGGTATAAGTTTGTGATAAGACTGAATTAATAGTTTCAGCAATAAAAGCTTCTTTATTATATAGAGGAATCACTACCGAAATCATGACAAAAATATTTTTGCCAAACCATTGATGACATTAAAAAATATACGCTCAAAAAGTGAGAGGTGTTTATTAGTTGAAACGACATTCTTTATTTCAATCTTTTCAAGAGCACTTCGCATAGGGTTGCCTCCTATTGCGTGACTAGGCAACGCTCGTAATTCATTCAAAGGAATCCTTTCATCAACAGCTTGCATAATTTCTTTCAATATTCTGTCTGGGTTGCTACAAAGTTCACGATATCTTACAAACGTGTAATAAGGATTTTGCTTGAGAATACGCCCCATCAATTTGATTTTAAGCCATGTTTTTACTACTAAAAGGTTGCCTTTTTTAGGCATAAAGACTTCA
>JAESTG010000354.1 GCA_016763715.1 Flavobacteriaceae bacterium | reverse complement strand
TGAATTGAGACAACGTTTCAGCTCCATTTGTAAAGAAATCTATGTTCCTTTTTCTATTAAAACGGAAGTTGATGTTAAGATTCACATTCCAAAAGCAGGTGATAAAAAGAAAATATTGGAACTCTCTACTAGGAATGCTAAGTATTACCGAATGGAGCGATTTAAGCAAGCTAAAATTGTAGACCCAGAACGTCATGCCAATCGTATTATGGCACAAATGAAAAAAGATTTGAGACTTTCGGAAGAGCCTCGTCATATCGAGTGTTTTGATAATAGTAATATTCAAGGCACAAATGCAGTGGCTGCCTGTGTGGTGTTTAAGAATGGAAAACCGAGTAAGAAAGATTATCGTAAATTCAATATAAAAACGGTAGTAGGGCCAGATGATTTTGCTTCAATGGAAGAGGTTGTGTATCGTCGTTATAAAAGATTGAAGGAAGAGGGGCAACCATTACCACAATTAATCATCGTAGATGGAGGAAAGGGACAGTTGTCTTCGGCTTTAAAAAGTTTAGATAAATTGGAATTGCGAGGTAAAATAGCTATTGTGGGTATTGCCAAGCGTTTGGAAGAGCTATTTTATCCAGAGGATCCCATTCCGTTGTATTTGGACAAAAAATCTGAAACATTAAAAATCATTCAGCAACTAAGAAATGAGGCACATCGGTTTGGAATTACTTTTCATCGCGACAAACGTAGTAAAGAAGCACTAGATTCGACCTTGGAAACTATTTCGGGGATTGGAGAAAAGACAGTGGTGGAGTTGCTAAAGCACTTTAAGAGCACCAAACGTATCAGTGAGGCTGGCTTTGACGCTCTCGAAAAAAATAGTAGGAGCAAGTAGATCCAAGAAAATAATAGCACATTTTCAATTTAAAAATTCTGAAACGAATAAATAAAAAATAAATACGTTCAACCAGTTAAATGAATACTCTTTGAAACATATCATCATCATCATCATTGCCTTATTAATAGGTGCTTTTTCTTTTGCACAAGAAACACAACAGAAGGATCTTAAAATTGGCGTGGTGTTGAGTGGAGGTGGAGCTAAAGGACTAGCCCATATTGGTGTGCTAAAAGTGATAGAAGAAGCAGGAATTCGGGTTGACTATATTGGTGGAACAAGTATGGGAGCTATTATAGGCGCCTTGTATGCTTCAGGTTATAACGCCAGACAGTTAGACTCTATTTTTAAGAGAGTAGACTTCCAGACCTTAATTCAGGATGAGGTGCCAAGAGGAGCTAAGACTTTTTATGAAAAGGCAGATTCTGAAAAATATGCAATCACTTTACCGTTTGATGATTTTAAATTATCGCTTCCATCGGGAATTTCGAAAGGACAGAACATATATAATTTACTTTCCCGTTTGTTGATTCATGTGAAAGATGTGGATGATTTTAGCAAGTTGACAATTCCATTTTTGTGTGTGGCTACCAATATTGAAACTGGAAAAGAAGTCATACTTAACAAAGGGTATTTGCCCAAAGCGCTGGCTGCAAGCGGAGCTTTGCCGTCGCTTTTTAGCCCCGTAATTATTAATGACACCATTTATGTAGACGGAGGTGTAGTGAATAATTACCCAGTAGATGAGGTACGTGCCATGGGTGCAGATATTGTGATAGGGGTGGATGTTCAGGATGAATTGAGAGGTAGAGAGGATTTGAAGTCTGCGGTAGATGTTATGGTACAAATTAGTAATTATCGAACCATCAACGATATGGTGGAGAAGCGAAAGAAAACGGACATCTATATTCATCCAGAAATTAAAGATTTCTCTATGGTTTCTTTTGCAGAAGAATCGAAGCTTGTAAATGCCGGAGAAGAAGCTGCAGCCAAATTACTTCCCAATTTGAAAAAAGCGGCTGCGCAACAAATTCAAATGTCAAAGCGTGCCGTTATCCTTAATACCAGAGAATCCATTTATATTTATGATGTTGGAATTCATGGGAATGAGAATTACACCCGTTCTTATGTTTTAGGTAAATTGAGATTGAAAATTCCTTCCGAAGTGAGCTATAAAAAATTCAATGAAGGGGTGAATAACCTTTCTGCTACAGGCAATTATGATGGTATTGATTATAAATTTATTGAAGACCCAGATAACGCTGAAGAATATTCGGTTCAGTTTCAATTACAAGAAAGCAGTTCGAAAACGCTACTTCGATTGGCGGTACATTATGACGATTTATATCGCACCGCTGCCTTGATTAATATTACCAGAAAACGGTTATTTACTAATAATGATGTGGCTTCTTTGGATTTGGTTGTAGGGGATAATTTACGCTGCAATTTAGATTATTATGTGGACAAAGGGTTTTATTGGAGTGTAGGGCTAAGCTCTGCCTATAATACTTTTAATCAGGATGTAGCTACCAATTTTATTTTAGGGGAAGAGGAGGCGGTTATTCAACAACAGCAGGTGAATCAGTTGGATTTGGAATACTCTGATTTTACCAATCAAATTTTTGCACAGACCGTTTTTCGTAGAAGTTTTTTGTTGCGTTTGGGTGCAGAGCATAAATGGCTTCGGTTGTTGTCAAAAACCATAGGTGTAGATGAAAACAACCTCCCTCAAACTGTTTTTGAAAACACCAGTTACTTCAGTAGTTATGGTGTTTTGAAGTATGATACTTTTAATAATAAATATTTCCCCACTGAAGGACTCTATTTTGAAGGAGACTTTCATTGGTATTTATTTGCTAAAGGTAGAAGCGACACCTTCGATCCTTTCTCAATTGCGAAAACGAAAATAGCATACGCATTGTCACTCTCACCTAGTTTTTCTATGCTGGTTTCAGCATCCGGTGGTTTTCGATTGGGAGACCGAGGAACTAATTCATTGGACTTCTTTGTTGGCGGTTACGGTTACAAACCCCTTAATAATATTATCCCTTTTTATGGTTATGAAGCGTTAAGCCTACGTGGAGACACTTATTTAAGTTCACAAATAACTTTGGATTGTGAAATTTTCAAGAATAACCACATTAATATTTCAGGAAATATTGCCAATGTTGGGGATAAGTTGTTTGAGCGAGTTGAATGGCTTGAGAGGATTGACTATAGTGGTTTTGCTTTAGGCTATGGTTTGGAGACTTTCTTTGGTCCTATTGAATTAAAGTATTCCTATTCGCCTGAACGCAGGACCGATGAGTGGTATGTGAATGTTGGTTTTAGGTTTTAAATTGACTATTTCAATCCCTTACTTTTTATGACCTCGTCTTCTGTAAAGCCTTTTATATTTTGGAGTTCTTAAAGGGAAGAGACCCAAATTTTTACGATATTTGTAGTATGGCAATCAAAACTTGGAAATACTTGTTGCTTCTGCTAAAATTTCTCGTCAAGAGAAACCCAGAATAGTGCCCCTCTTTTTTGCTGAATAAAGAAGTACTAACCTAAAATTACTAGCATGCCATTTTATCACAAACTAGGAAAAATACCCCCTAAAAGACACACTCAGTTCCGCAAACCAGACGGAACACTCTATTCGGAACAACTCTTTGGAACCGTCGGTTTTGACGGGATGTACAGTAACCTCTATCATGAACATCGCCCTACACAGGTAAAAGAAATAAAACGCCAATATGGTGTAGCACCTAAAATTGCGAAGTCAAATAATATGCACTCCTACCGTTTTCGCGGTTTTCAAGTGCCACCAGAGAATGATTATTTAGAAAGCCGAAAGGTGGTGTTAACCAATAGCGATTGCCATATTATTTTGGCAGCACCCAAACATTCACAAGAAGACTATTTTTATAAAAATGCCGATGCGGACGAACTTATTTTTATCCATAAAGGAAGTGGAAAGCTACGAACCCACATGGGAAATTTGAATTTCAAATATGGAGATTACCTTTTAATTCCAAGAGGGATGATTTATAAATTGCAATTTGATGATGAAAATAATCGATTGTTTATTGTAGAATCACGAAGCCCTATTTATACTCCAAAACGATATCGCAACTGGTTTGGACAGCTACTGGAACATTCCCCCTTTTGTGAGCGTGATATTCGCAAGCCACAGGAACTGGAAACTTATGATGAAACAGGAGAATTTTTAGTAAAGGTTAAAAAGAATGACGATATCTTCGATATGATATATGCTACGCATCCTTTTGATGTAGTGGGTTATGATGGATATAATTTTCCATATGCTTTTTCCATTCACGATCTTGAACCTATTACTGGACGCATTCATCAGCCGCCAACTGTACACCAAACTTTTGAGACCGATACGTTCGTGATTTGTAGTTTTGTGCCTCGATTGTACGATTATCATCCAGACAGTATTCCAGCCCCTTACAATCACAGCAATATTGATAGTGATGAGGTATTGTATTATGTAGATGGTGATTTTATGAGCAGAAACGACATAGATGCAGGCCATATCTCTCTGCATCCTGCTGGGATTCCACATGGTCCACACCCTGGAGCGACAGAGCGAAGTATTGGTAAAACTGAGACTAGTGAATTGGCCGTAATGGTGGATACTTTTAAACCACTCATGGTGACCGAAGAAGCAATGAAGATTGCTGATGATACTTATTTTCAATCTTGGTTAGAAAACCAATAGGATATTATGGAAAGTAAAGCACAAAAACGAATAGACCTTACCCCTCATTCAAGGGCCATGTGGTCATAGGCGACGTTTTCTTCAGAATAAAGAAATACGAATCACCTTTAAAAGACAATTACAATGGCAAAAGAAATAAAAAATTTAAAAGATTTACAGAATACAGAGTATAGCTTGAAAAAGCTATTTAGCGATGCAGAGGATTTCCTTCCCCTATTAGGCACAGATTATGTTGAACTATATGTTGGAAACGCCAAGCAAGCGGCTTATTATTACAAAAGTGCCTTCGGGTTTCAATCTGAAGCCTATGCAGGCTTGGAAACAGGTTTGAAAGACCGGGTGTCTTATGTAATTAGGCAAGATAAAATTAGATTAGTCTTGACGACCCCTTTAAATAAAGGAGGAGATTTGAATCGTCATATTGACGAGCATGGCGATGGAGCAAAGGTGATTGCCCTTTGGGTAGATGATGCTACGAAAGCGTTTGAAGAAACCACAAGCAGAGGAGCCAAACCTTATTTGGAACCTACACGAGAGGAGGATGAGGATGGATATGTAATCAAATCGGGAATCTATACTTATGGAGAAACGGTGCACTTGTTTATTGAGCGAAAGAATTACAATGGAATCTTTTTACCCGGATTCGAAAAATGGGAATCTCATTATAACCCTGAACCATTAGGATTAAAATTTATAGATCATATCGTTGGAAATGTGGGTTGGAATGAAATGAATATTTGGTGTAAGTTTTATGCTGAAGTAATGGGGTTTGCTCAAATTATCTCGTTCGCGGATGACGACATCGCTACCGAATATACTGCATTGATGAGTAAGGTGATGAGTAATGGAAACGGACGTATTAAGTTCCCAATCAACGAACCAGCAAAAGCTGAAAAGAAATCACAGATTGAAGAATATCTAGATTTTTATAATGGAGCGGGAGTGCAACACCTTGCCTTAGCAACTGATGATATTGTTGCCACTGTTTCGGCAATGCGAGATCGAGGGGTAGAGTTTTTATATGTGCCAGAAACCTATTATGATGATATTTTAGAACGAGTTGGAGAGATAGATGAAGATATTGAAGTATTAAAAAAACATGGAGTTTTAATAGACAGAGATGAGGAAGGTTATTTATTACAATTGTTTACGAACAATGTACTTGACAGACCTACCATGTTCATTGAGATTATACAACGAAAAGGAGCACAATCTTTTGGGGTTGGAAACTTTAAAGCACTTTTTGAGGCTATTGAAAGACAACAAGCACGAAGAGGAACGTTGTAGTATGGTGGTAGTATGTAACAGATTGAAAATTCCATCGTCTAAAGATGGTGGGGTTTTGTTTTTGGAACAGTCCTTGCAAGTTGCTTACTATACACCTCAAACTAGATTACAATGAAACAATTTATATTTTTATTTCTTTGCGGTATAACGTTGCTTTCAACTGCACAAGAGCGAGCCTATGGTGATGGCGAATGGTTTAAATTTCGAGTGCATTATGGCTTTGTTACTGCGGGCTATGCGACCTTAGAAGTTGGTAATGAAATTTTGAATGGTAAAGAAGTATATCATATAAAGGGATATGGAAAAACTACTGGGTTTTCTCGTGCTTTTTTCAAGGTAGATGATGATTACCAGTCCTATGTAGATAAGGAAACGGATATGCCATATCGTTTTATTCGGAAAATAGACGAAGGAGGACATACCAAGGATATTCAAATAGACTTTGATCACGAAAGAGGGAAAGCACTTGTAAATAACAAAAAGCATAAAACCAAAGAATGGGTCGATTTTCCTAAGGATGCACAGGATATGGTCTCTGCATTTTATTATCTTCGCAGTCGTCTGGATGTTTCTAATATTGAAGTAGGAGAGACGATAGATATGAATATGTTTTTCGATAAGGAAAGTTATAAATTCAGACTTAAATTTTTAGGAAGAGAAGTCATTCGAACTAAATTTGGAAAAGTACCCACTTTGAAATTTAGGCCCTATGTACAATCGGGGCGTGTCTTCAAGGAAAAAGAAAGTTTAACTGTTTGGGTTACCGATGATAGTAATAGAATGCCAGTTTTAATAAAGGCCGATTTGGCCATAGGATCACTAAAAGCATCTCTTAGTGAATTTAGAGGATTAAAAAATTCATTCAGAATACAAGTAGATTAACACATGAAGAAACAACCAAAAACCGAACAACTACTCGAGCAATTAAAGCATAAATACGATGCAATAGGTCAGGATGTGGATACCCATTTGGAAGGATTGCTTTATGGCGAACCAATTACCTATTGGGATTATATTCAAACGGACGCTTTATTAGGACTGCAAACGCAGCGAACCACTCTACCTGATGAGATGGTCTTTATCATGTACCATCAAATTAATGAATTGCTATTTAAGATGATTCTATGGGAAATTGAGCAAGTTTCACATCATGAAAATTTGGAAGCTCAGTTTTTCTCAGAACGTTTGATGCGAATTAGTCGTTATTTTGACATGCTAACTTCGTCTTTCAATATTATGTCTGAAGGAATGGAAGTTGAACAGTATTTAAAATTTAGAAATACCCTAACACCAGCTAGTGGGTTTCAAAGCGCCCAATACCGAAAAATTGAGTTTGCATCAACAGATTTAATCAACTTAATTGATGCAAGATTCCGAGACAGTATTGACAGAAACACTTCATATGAACATGCCTTAGAACATTTATACTGGCAGGCAGCGGGTAAAAACTTTAAGACAGGAGAGAAAAGCTATCTTTTAAGTTCGTTCGAAGAAAGATATAAAAATGAATTTATAGCGTTCACAAAAGAATATAATACCATAAATTTGTATGCTAAGTTC
>JAESTG010000353.1 GCA_016763715.1 Flavobacteriaceae bacterium | reverse complement strand
CATTTGGTTAAATAAAGTTATCTTTATCTGCTGAATAGTTTGGAATTTAAAATGTTTCCAAATACATAACCTATAACTTCATAAAAGTGAATATATTCTCCGCTGAACAGCTCTACGAAGCCGATCAAATTACCACTGAAAAACAAGAAATTACCTCCATCGATCTAATGGAGCGAGCAGCATCTCAAATTTTTAATTGGTTGCATAATCGCATGAAAGGGGCGCAAGTCCCTATTCATATTTTCTGCGGAATTGGTAATAACGGAGGTGATGGTTTAGCATTGGGTCGATTACTCATAGAGAGTGGATACAATGTCAATGTTTATATTGCCAATTTTACTGACAAACGCTCAAAGTGTTTTTTGATTAACTACGACCGAATTAAGAATGTCACTAAAAAATGGCCCATTTTAATGAAGTCGGAAGATGACTTTCCTGAAATCGATCAAGACGATATTATTGTAGATGCTATCTTCGGAATTGGCCTCAACAGGGCTCCTGAAGGTTGGGTTAAAAGTTTAATTCAGTATTTAAATGCCGAAAAAGCTTTTCGTTTATCTATAGATGTTCCAAGTGGCATGGCTGCAAACGAGCCGCTACAGGACGCAGAAGCTGTTATTCGAGCAAATCACACATTAACATTCCAAACACCAAAATTATCATTTTTTCTACCTGAAACAGGGCCATTTGTACCATACTATGAAGCATTAGACATAGGTCTTAATCCAGAATACCTAATGACCACGCCACCTTTAGCTCGTTTAGTAATGAAATCAATGGCTCAAGATTTCTATAAACAACGAGAAAAATATGCTCATAAGGGACGCTTTGGTCATTCATTACTTATTGGAGGTAGCTTAGGGAAAATAGGTGCAATTGTACTTGCATCAAAAGCATCTCTTCGCGCAGGTAGCGGACTTACAAGCGTTTGTATTCCTAGAGGGGGCGCTATGGTTTTACATACTTCAGTGCCAGAAGTAATGGTAATTTCAGAAGGGGAAGACTCATTTATTTCAGAAATGAAAACTGATTTTATTCCTACAGCCATTGGCATTGGACCAGGTATGGGAAATGCTAAAGAAACAATTAAAGCATTTAAGGATTTACTCAACAAGACAGAAGCACCAATGGTAATTGATGCAGATGCTATTAATATTATAGCAGCTAATCCATCAATGATAAAAAAGGTTCCGAAGAAATCCATATTCACGCCTCACCTTGGTGAACTTGAAGGATTGGTAGGTTCTTGGAAAAATGATTTTGAACGCTTAAAGAAAGCAAAGGTGTTTAGCAAAAAACATGACATAATAATCGTAATGAAAGGCGCTAATACAATGACCATTTTTGAAGATGAATTATATATAAACACCACAGGGAATCCCGGTATGGCTACGGCAGGTAGTGGTGATGTGCTCACAGGAGTAATCACCGCTTTGTTATCACAAGGTTACGAGCCAAAAATAGCAGCTTTATTTGGTGTTTACCTACATGGTAGTGCTGGTAATATAATTGCACAAGAAAATGGTTTTGAAGCCTTAATTGCCAGCGATATAACCGAAAATATGGGTCAAGCATTTTTAGAATTGTTTATACAAGAAGAATCTCCTCAAGAGGAGCAGGCATAAGTGAGTATTTTCAAAACATCATTGCATAAAAAAATCGCCCGAATGGAGCGATTTTTTTATTTGAATAATTTGAATTTTAAATAATTTCTTCAAGCATTGTTCTAAGCTTAGGGTCTGACGGTCTTGGCGCATCAGGAGATACGACATTTCCATTAGGATCGATTAAGATAAACCTTGGAATACCTTTGATAAAGTATTCTTTTACAAATTGGGATTCCCAATTATTATCTGCAAATAATTGAACCCCACTAAGTTCTTTATCATTTACCATGGTTATCCATTTTTCGTGATCTTTCGGTCTGTCAATAGAAACACTTACAAATTCAATGTTTTTATCATGATAATCAGCTTCAACTTTTTTAAGATGTGGAATTTCAGCTTTACACGGTCCGCACCAAGTAGCCCAAACATCCACATAAACATATTTACCTTTTAACTCTTCTAAGCTAGTGTTTCCACCAGCATGATTTTCATAATTTGAAAAAACTGGAGAGGGAGCTCCTTTGGGAAGATTGGTTCTTAAAGCAATCAAATCACCCAAATAATTAGAATAACTTTTAACAGTTGCAGCAATTCCTTCATTGGCATCGCGAACTACCATAGTATCCAACTCTTTTTTGGTGTCAATAAAACCGGCAATCTCCTTTTTAATTGAAGACATTTTTGTATTCAAAGCAGCTTTGTCCATTTCAATGATTTCAAAGTCAAACAACTTTTCCTCTAGCAATGATTTTTCCGCTAAGAAGTTGTTATCATTTGCTCCTTCACCTGTATATCTAATACTTTCGTCAAATTCAGCCGTATTTAAGGTCATCTTAAGATCAAAACCATTCTTTAAAAATAGGTTTGTACCTTCGCCACCGTCATAAAATCTATAGAAATCGGTATCAACTTTTAAGGTATCACTAAACGTTCCATCTGCATTTACTGCGATAACCTTTCTAAATCCTTTTTTAGAAATAACAATAGAGTCACTGTTCTGGTCAATAATACTTCCAGAAAAAGTAACATAATCTTTTTTGACCTCTTCTTTACCACAAGCGACAAGGAGGATCCCAGCAACAATAACTACAAGTTTTTTCATTATTATTTAATTAAGTTTTTGCTAAAATAATATAATATTTCTTGATAAATAAAAAAAGATAAAACCTTAACAGGAAATTGTATTTTTGTCGCAAATAACCTAAGCACATGCGCCCAACCCATTATATAAGCAGTGAGATTCTATCATTATCATCTCTTAAAGACATCATTGACAATGATATGGCAATCGACCTTTCGGAAGAAGCAATCCTCAATATAAAAAAATCGTATGAATACCTTCAGAAAAAATTAAAGGAAGAAACTAAACCCATTTATGGCATCAACACAGGGTTTGGCTCTTTATATAATGTGATAATCTCTTCAGAAAATCTTTCCAAACTCCAAGAGAATTTGGTGATGTCACACGCATGTGGAACAGGTGATTATGTGCCAAAACCAATAGTGAAATTAATGCTACTGCTTAAAATTCAATCTTTGAGCTACGGTTATAGCGGTGCACAACTGCAAACCATAAAACGACTTATTGATTTCTACAATAATGATGTTCTACCAGTTGTTTATACACAGGGGAGTTTAGGCGCTTCTGGAGATTTAGCTCCATTGGCACATCTTTCTCTACCATTATTAGGTAAAGGGAAGGTCTATGATGGTGATGTTATTATTTCTTCCGAAGATATGCTTAAAAAGTATCAATGGAAGCCTATTGTTTTGGAAGCAAAGGAAGGTCTAGCTTTGCTCAATGGGACTCAGTTCATGAGTGCCTATGGAGTATATTGTCTGTTAAAAAGTTACAAATTATCTTATTTAGCCGATTTAATAGGAGCTATTTCAATAGATGCATTTAATTGTAACATGAGTCCGTTTGATGAATTAGTTCATTTGGTTCGACCACATCGTGGTCAGGTAAAAACAGCACAACAAATTTTAGAAATTTTAAATGAAAGTGAAATAGGGGCTTCAAAAAATAAGAAAGTACAAGACCCTTATTCTTTTAGATGCATTCCGCAAGTACATGGTGCAACGAAGGATACTCTTCATTTTGTAAATAGAACATTTAAGACTGAAATAAATAGTGTTACCGATAATCCAATCATTTTCAGGAATGCTGACAAAATTATCTCAGGTGGTAATTTTCATGGTCAACCATTGGCACTAGGTCTGGATTACTTGGGTATT